>JANXEA010000009.1 GCA_025059045.1 Candidatus Bathyarchaeota archaeon
ACAGTCGAAAAGTCTGGCGGCGGCTACATCGCCATACTAGGCAACTCAGACAGAGGCGTCCTATATGGAACCTTCCACTTCCTTCGCCTAATAATGCTAAGGCAAGAAATTAACAATCTAAACATAGTCGAGCGGCCGAGATGCCCATTGAGACTAATTAATCATTGGGACAATTTGGACGGCAGCATCGAGAGAGGCTATGCTGGCCGATCCATTTTTTACCACGATAACAGGGTAACCGGAAGAATCGGCAGGGTTAGGGACTACGCGAGACTTCTAGCCTCGATAGGAATAAACGGTATCGTATTAAACAATGTGAATGTGAGGGGCGCGGCTGTTAAACTGATCACTGCCGAATATCTGCCCCAACTGGAAAAACTAGCCTCGGTTTTCAGATGTTATGGCATAAGAACCTTTCTAAGCATAAATTTCGCAAGCCCACTGATTTTGGGAGAACTAAAAACCTTCGACCCATTTGACGAGGATGTGAGAAGATGGTGGAAAAACAGGGTAATAGAGATATATAAGTGGATCCCAGACTTCGGAGGGTTCCTTGTCAAGGCTGACTCGGAGTTCACTCCAGGCCCATCCACCTACGGTCGCAGCCAAGCCGACGGCGCAAACATGCTGGCTGAAGCGCTGGAGCCCTTTGGCGGGATAGTCATATGGAGATGTTTCGTCTACAAGCTTCAGGACTGGCGTGACAGGACGGTTGACAGGGCGAAGGCGGCCTACGAGATCTTCGCACCTCTAGATGGGAAATTTAGAGAGAATGTTGTACTCCAGATCAAGTATGGACCTATGGACTTCCAGGTTAGGGAGCCAGTGTCACCTCTATTCGGCAAGTTAATGGCGACAAACCAGATCCTTGAACTTCAAATAACCCAGGAGTATACTGGACAGCAGATACATCTATGCTATTTACCCACCATGTGGAAAGAGGTACTTGAGTTCGACACATACCTGAATGGCAAGGGCTCAACCGTCAAAAGAATAATTGACGGTTCAATATTAGGCATGAGGAACTGCGGTATGGCAGGAGTATCGAACATAGGCGACGACCCAAACTGGACCGGCCATCACCTGGCTCAAGCTAACCTCTACGGGTTTGGTCGGCTTGCTTGGAACCCTGATCTATCTGCAGAAGAAATCGCGAGAGAATGGGTTAGACAGACATTTTCAAATAAGAAGACCGTTGTGGAAACGATAACCGAGATGCTACTCTCATCATGGAGAACATATGAGAACTACACAACGCCCATGGGGCTCGGCTGGATGGTTACACCCGGCACCCATTATGGCCCAAGCCCAGATGGATATGAATATTCTATATGGGGAACATATCATAGGGCAGATCACTTCGGCGTAGGCGTCGACCGAACAGTTAAGTCTGGAACAGGGTTTACAGGTCAGTATAACCCTCCAAACGCTGAAATTTTCGAGTCAATCTGCACCTGTCCTGAGGATCTTCTGCTATTCTTCCACCGCATACCATACACCTATCGATTGAAATCTGGAAAGACATTAATCCAGCACATATACGACACCCATTTTGAGGGTGTTGAGCAGGCGGAGAAACTTAGAGAGAAATGGCTCAGCCTTAAAGGGGAAATCGATGACCAAAGGTTCGAGGAGGTTCTTACACGTCTTGAAAGGCAGGTTAAAGATGCGGCGGAGTGGAGAGACGTTATAAACACATATTTCTATCGAAAGTCCGCAATCCCAGATGAGAAAGGAAGAAGAATATACACTTAAGAAGATCCTTATAGCACTAATCCCTCGAACGGATTCGTACAGCCTTCGATAGGACACGAGAACATTGAGACCGCGAATAGAAAAATAAATTAAACTTCAAATGATTTGCGAGGAGAGGTGATCTTCATGGAAATATGCGGCATCCAAATACCTGAGGGCCCTTTTAAACCTGATTGGGAGTCACTCAAACAATATACCGTTCCAAAATGGTATCTCGATGCAAAATTCGGAATCTTCATTCATTGGGGAGTTTACTCCGTCCCCGCATTCCAGAATGAGTGGTATCCGAGAAACATGTACCTCATCGATCAGCCAGCTTTCAAGCATCACATAAAGACCTATGGACCCCAGAAGGTCTTCGGATACAAAGACTTCATCAATCTTTTCAAGGCTGAACGTTGGGAGCCTAAGGAATGGGCCGAACTTTTCAGCCGGGCAGGCGCGAGGTATGTTGTTCCAGTTGCGGAACACCATGACGGCTTCGCAATGTATGACTCGAGCTATACGGAGTGGAACGCTGCAAGAATGGGTCCGATGAGAGATGTAATAGGGGAACTTGCGTCAGCAGTCAGGAATGAGGGACTTGTTTTCGGAGTCTCTTATCACAGGGCAGAGCATTGGTGGTTCTTTGAGGGCGGAATGCAGTTTGAGTCGGACGTTAAAGATCCAAGATACCATTCGCTCTATGGTCCCGCTCAACCCAAGTCGACGCAGCCGGACAAAGATTTTCTTGAGGACTGGCTTAGGAGAGCATGCGAGTTAGTTGACAAGTACAGACCGCAGATCTTCTGGTTTGACTGGTGGATTGAGCAGCCGGCATTTGAGCCTTACCTAAGAGCCTTCGCAGCATACTACTACAATAAGGCAGCCCAATGGAAACTTGGCGTCGTCATAAACTATAAGCATAACGCCTTCCCGGAGCAAGCTGCAATTCTCGATATCGAAAGGGGAAAACTGGATGACATAAGGGAGATGTTCTGGCAGACCGATACATCCATATGCCGAAGGTCATGGGGCTACATCAGGGACCATAACTACAAATCGGCCGATCAGATCATAGATGACCTCGTCGACGCGGTAAGCAAGAATGGCTCGATGCTTCTAAACATCGCCCCGAAGCCCGACGGCACAATCCCCGAGGAACAGCAGCGCATCCTACTTGAGATAGGTAAGTGGCTTGAGATAAATGGCGAGGCGATATATGGCACAAGGCCCTGGAGAGTTTATGGGGAAGGCCCGACCAAGACAATTCCCGGAGAATTCAAAGAAAAAGAACAAATGCCATTCACAGGAAGGGACATACGCTTCACAAGAAAGGATGATGTCCTCTACGCAATTGCACTTGCTTGGCCTGGAGAAGAATTGATTGTCAAATCCTTAAGCACCGACCTCAGACTTCTAAGAGGAGAGATTGAAAGTGTTCATCTCTTAGGTTCAGACAAGCCTGTGGAATGGACAAGAGACTCATCTGGATTAAGGGTGAAATTACCAAAGAACAAACCATGCGAGTACGCCGTCACAGTGAAAATCATCCTGAAGGAAACCTAATTTACAGACAATTCCCAGCGCCCATTTATTGATAATTGCATACTTTATGGTCGGCTATTCCTTTCTCCTTAACAATCTTACCGAGGTCTCAGAGCCGATGTAGGCAACGTCGGCGATACCCAGAAAAAGGCCCGTCTCAACCACTCCAGGGATAGCCTTAAGCTTTGCCTCCAACTCACGTGGATTGCTAATTATGCCGAAATCGGCATCGATAATTAAGTTTCCATTATCGGTAACGAAAGGTCCAGCGGAGTCTTTATTTTCCCTTAAAACGGGTTTACCGCCTAAGCTCTTAATTCTTGAGCAGACGAGGGGAGTGGCAAATGGCAAGACTTCCAACGGTATAGGACATCTTTCGCCCAGATTATCAGTCAATTTTGTCTCATCAGCAACAATCACCACTTTTCTTGAGGATGCCGCCACAATTTTCTCCCTTGTTAAGGCGCCACCCACCCCTTTAATAAGGTTGAGTTTCAAGTCAATCTGGTCGGCCCCATCAATATCAATGTCAACGGTCGGATGCTCATACAGAGTTGTTAAAGGGATTCCACATTCGACTGCAAGGAATAGTGAGCGATTTGATGTTGGAACGCCTAGTACACGAAGATTCTCCTCTCGTATTCTCCTCCCAATCTCCTTTATCGCATACGCAACTGTCGAGCCTGTTCCCAGACCAACTATGTAGCCGTCTTGAACGAGCTTAACCGCCTCTAGGGCCGCCCTCCTTTTCGCTTTCTCTCTCCAGCTCATCCCTATTCCTCAACTTCTGACTGGCTTAATCTTTTCATAACCTCCTCAATTTGAGAGACAATCTGTTCAATTCTCTTCTCAGCATCCGTCTTTTCAGTTTCTATGTGACCTTTCGGCTTCGCCACTCTCTTCTTCGCATCCGCAGAAGCCGGCAACGCCTCATCTCTCTTAGTCTCGATCTTCTCCTCTTTGGCTTCCTGAACTTTTTCTGTAGGCTCAGGACGCTCAGGCGGCGGGGCAAACCCGGAGATAGTCCTTAACTCTTCGATCCTTCTGCTTAGCTCCTCTAGACGATCGGAGAAGATCTTCACAAGTTCTTCCTGCATCCTTTCCAGCTCATTCAACGCAATAATATATTCTCCTCTAGCTATCTCACCCTTTATCCTCTCAAGATCCTCCTTATATCTGAGTGCCAGCCGGTCTCTTTCTTCTTCAGTAATCTTTCCCTCAGCCGCGGCTTCATATAGTCTCCTAATAGCATAACTTAGAATCTCCCGTTCCACCTCTAATATGCGAAGCTTATCCTTCGCCTCCCTGTACATATCATCAGTTATTGTTCTCCTTACCGGGACTGATAAACCCGGAGCCTCAACCTTCTCTAACGGATAATCTTTATTGGGAACTGGTTTCTTCCTCTCACGTTCTATCAGAAGAATCAACAACAACGCAATTACGACTGTAATCAACGAGAACGTGATGCCTTGCAGTAGATCAGAGCCCAAACGATCTCCCTCAGTCTCATCAATGGTTAAATGAGCCGCATAGAAGATATAACTTTCTGTTAACCCATCAGCCCCTATAGATCTTATGACCATATTTCCCTACAAGAGGAACGAAGGCTACGCCGCCGAGGTCCTCTTCATGCAATCTACTATTCATCTTCTTTATTCTCAGAAGAGTTTGATAAAATCCAACGCTTCCTACAGGAATGAGCAGGATGCCGCCTGATTTTAACTGATCGCAGAGCGGCGGCGGAATTGAGGGAGCGGCAGCTGTGACATATATTCTATCAAATGGTGCTGCATCAGCGTATCCGCTTGATCCGTCTCCACATATAACCGTCACCCTATCCGCATAACCCGCCCGTTTAATATTCTCCTCAGCCATCCTAGCCAGGCTGGGAAGAATCTCAACGGTGTAAACGTGCCCCCATCTCTGCCTCGGCTCATCGCTCGGCGCGACGATCTCCGCCACCGTGGAGGCATGCCAGCCGCAGCCAGACCCTATTTCTAATACTTTATGTCCAACCTGTAGCTCGAGGGCTTCATTCATTATTGATACCATGTCTCGCCGGGCTGACTTTATCTGTCAACCCTGTGGCGCCGAGACTGTCTGCCCCTCGCCTATTGGAAGCGGAGAATCGACAGCCGCGTAATGCCAGTCCTTTCTAGGAAGGAAGAGACCTCTTGGAACGAGCCTCATCGCCCTTATCACCGGAGGCGATCTAAGTATCCCCTCAGCAATCAAATTGTCGACAAGACTCTTCCATCTTTTCTCCATTTCCTTCTCTTCAATCACGACCAAATTCTCCCACAGTCAAGACTCTACTCTTATTACTCGACAAATTATTATAAAAGATAGCTCTCCCCTGAGGAAGCCAGAATGATGAATCCGAAAAGAAGTTTTGATGCTCTACTTGACTGTGACAGACTTAGCAAGGTTTCTGGGTTTATCTGGGTTTAACCCCCTCTCAACAGCCATATAATAGGCGAAAAGCTGCAAGGGAACAATGAATGCTATCGGCGAGAGCGCCTCGGGAAGATGGCCTGCAACCTCAAAGTAATCGTCTGACAAATTCTTTATTTCCTCATCTCCCTCTTCAATAACAGAGATTATGTGTGCTCCTCTAGCCTTCATCTCCATAATGTTGCTTATGATCATCCTATGAGTCTCATCCTTAGGGCAGATGAAGACAACAGGGAACCCTGGCTCAATCAGACTTATGGGTCCATGTTTGCTCTCACCTGCAGGATACGCAATGGATGGAATATAAGCAATCTCCATCAGTTTTAGCCTCGCTTCAGCCGCGGTAGCCGAGCTTATGCCGCGCCCAAGAAAGAAGAAGACCTGCTTGTCCTTTAGCTTTCGGGCAAGGCTACGCGCCTTCTCATCATTCCTCTTAAGGGTCCTTTCAACAATATCCGGCACCTCACTAATCTTTTTTTCGATCTCCTCGATCTGCCGATGCCCAACCTTACCGCGGAGCTTCGCAACTCTAAGCGCAAGCTGAGCAAGAACAGAAAGCTGAGAGGTAAATGTCTTTGTAGCTGCAACCCCTATCTCCGGCCCTGACTGCTGAAGTATGTAGACCCTGGATACACGGGTTAATGTCGAGCCGACTACGTTCGTCAATCCCAGGATTGTGGCGGCCCTATTCCTAGCATGCTCCACCGCTGCCAGCGTGTCAGCCGTCTCGCCCGATTGGCTTACTGCTAGAATTGTGCTGTTAATATTCACGGCCATGCCTTCCTGCTCAATGAATTCGGATGCGATAACAGGATGAGTTGCAAGGAAAGCTAGGTCTGAAAACATGTAGGACGCGGCTAAACATGCGTGATACGATGTTCCCGCAGCCACTAGGAAGACTTCTGTCGCCCTTTCTAAGAAGGTTGCCATAAGGTCTAGGTACTTCTCTTGAAGCCTCAACGTGTCTCTTAGACATCTGGGCTGCTCATATATCTCTTTAAGCATGAAATGCGGGAACCCCTGCTTCTCAGCCATTTCAGCAGTCCACTTAATAACCTCCGGATCCCTGTAGACCGGCTCCCAATCGGCTATCCTTCTAATCTCATACTTGCCAAGCTGAAGTATGGCCATCTCCCCATTCTCAAGGACCACAGCCCTGTTGGTTAAGGGGAGAAAGGCGGGGATGTCTGAAGCGCAATAGATGGCATCTTCGCCGACCCCTATGATCAAGGGGCTCTCATTCCTCGCACATATTATCCTGTCAGGCTCAAGGGTTGATATAACAGCTATGGCATATGAACCCTTAAGCCTCCTAACAGTCTCGCCGACAGCGTTGGTCAGAGACATGCCCTTCTTAATGTTTTCTTCGATCAGATGCGGGATTACCTCAGTGTCCGTCTTCGATTTGAACCTATGCCCAAGGTTCTCCAGTTCAGACTTTAACTCAACAAAGTTCTCGATTATGCCGTTATGCACAACCGCGATCTTCTCTTCGCAGTCAAGATGCGGATGAGCGTTGACCTTATATGGTGCGCCGTGAGTCGCCCACCTTGTGTGACCAACACCGATAGATCCTGGGAGGTCATCAAGGTTGAGGGCGGCGTGAACCTCATCAATCTTTCCCTGATCCTTCTTAACATACACCTTTCCATCGTAAATTGTGGCCTCGCCGACTGAGTCATAGCCCCTATACTCCAGCCTTTTCAAAGCAGCATGGATTATGGGCGCCACATTACCCTCCTTAGAGATCAAACCGAAGATCCCGCACATTCACATCAAACCTTTCAATTCAATTTTGCAACCAAATCCATTAAAGAAGACATATCTAATGTCACATCATTCCTATTTAACTATTTGTGAAGAGTTAAAATTCATGTCCCCGACCCTCAATTTTCTAGATTAAATGGGCTGACGTAGCAAACTGGATCCGGGTTACGCGGGCTAAAACGTATTCAATCAGGCAGCTTCAATCAGTTCTTATCTCAACGTTCTCCCCGATAATTCCTACATAGGCACCTCTCTTAGCAGCGGGAGATGTCTCATGCACGATCAGCCACTTATTCTTTGCAAAAAGTAGTCTATTTTCACCTGTTTTTTCCGGGACCGTGTCTAATGGTGCGTTGGTCATAATTGGCAGTATGATGATCGCTATGAATCCGTATGGGTGAACATTTATAGGCGCGAAATGAAGGGTCGTCGCGTAAAGCTCGACCGCCGATGTGGCAGGAACAAAAAATGCCACCGCTTTACTTGAATCATAGGTGTAGTCTCTGACATCTCTAAGTCTTCCAAGCAAGAGCAGCAGGTCAGTAGCCGCTACTATTACCTCGCTGCCCTTGTGATACTCCATGCCGTTCATCCTTTTGTTCCGTCCAATGCACCAACCGATCTGGATACGCATTTCGCCGAAGATCCGTCTCTCAATCTCTACCTTCAAAGGCATAGCTTCAAGTTGGGGTATGCTTCTCTCGTATGTGACATCTAAGCCTGGCACGGCATGGTTCAAGGCATATTCAATCATAGGTGTGAAATCGAGATCCTTGATTACCCTTCCATACTCCTTGAACTCTTCTGAGCCTACATCAAAAATGCGTATTTTCGGATTCTTCTCTTTTAAGATCTCCAACATGATGCATATACCTCCATGAACCCTCTACTATAGAGACAATCCTCATATCTCTTCCTATCAGGATACATAATTACCATGAAACATGCTCGAATCTGCGGAGGTATAAGAGATAACTGTACACTGATGGTGGTAACTCTCGAATGCATTAAGGCATGTGAGAACACTCTTTCTTCTTTTCAAGCCACTCAAGAATGAATCTCAAGTTTCTGACGGTTTTGGGGATAAAGCCAGAATAATGCAGGCTCTCTTCGTAGCCATCCCTAACCTTCGTCAATAGGTCTTTGAGGCTGGAATCATCAATGTTTTTTAAGGCTTCTTTCAATTTTCTCAACTGATCTATCCTAACCTCAATCTCAGGTGAATATTCCCTATACCTCCCTATTTCAGCGATACATTCCTCAATCTTCTCATCAATATCTGACATATTCTCCGCCTCAAATGGCTTATGAATCTGGACTTAAAGGCTCATACACCCTTTTAAATGCCTCTCTATAGTCCCGATAGATTCTTTCATAGGCTCCGTGTTTCTCGGGGTTAGGATCATAGATCCTCTTAATCCTAACAGTTTTCTCCGTGGCTTCCTTAACGTCCCTGTAGTGCTCCGTCCCTACACCCGCCAATATGGCCGCTCCTAGGGCAGCCGCATCCTCAACCTCCGGTATCCTAATCCTTATCCCAAGGATATCCGCCTTTATTTGGTTCCATAGTTCGCTTCTAGCCTCTCCGCCCACCATGCTTACTTCATTCACTTTAATCTTTAGGTCCTTGAGAATTAGGAGCGCTTCAAGGTAATGGAAAGCGACTCCTTCCAGAATTGCACGTATGAAATGCGGCTTTTGATGGGATAGGCTAATATTGAGGTAGGCTCCCCTAGCAGCCTCATTGAATTTCGGAAAGAATAGACCAGTTAGATATGGATAGAAGTAGAGACCATCAGATCCCAAAGCAACCTTTGATGCCTGCTCTGTTAGGAGATCGTAGGGATCTCTGCCCGTCATTCTAGCCTCCTCTTTCTCTTTCTGTCCGAAAGTGTCACGGAACCAGCGTAGAGATGCGCCGGTAGTGGCTACTATTATTTCGTACTCCCACTTGTCCGGGATTACATGGCTGCAGCAATTTACCCTTCCTTTAAAGTCTATTTTGGGGCTGTCGATTGGGACTTCTAAGACGGATCCTGTTCCGGTTCCTATGTTCACCTGACCCTCTTCAGTCACTCCTGCACCTAGGCATTCGCATGGACGATCGCCTCCTCCGTTCACTATCGGCAGACCGCCCCGCAGAGTTGTCTCGGCAGACGCTTCTTCCGAGACTTCGCCTACAATTTCTGTTGATTCCTTTGCATCCGGAAGCTTATCGACTGGTATCCCGATGGTGGAGCAAATCTCCTCGGACCATTTTCTATTTTTAATGTCGAAAAGCATCGTTCTAGAAGCCATTGAATAGTCTGTAACGAATTCTCCGGATAGCTTATAGATAATATAATCCTTAGCACAGAGGAAGCATTTGGTGTCTTCAAAGATGCTTCTCACATTCTCTTTCAGCCATAGAATTTTTGAAGCAGAGAAAATAGGATCTATGATAACCCCAGTAATCGACAGCACTTTTTTCTCGCTAATCATCCCTCTAATGCGGTCTGCCTGTGGTCGGGTACGATTGTCAAGCCAAATTATACTATTATACAGCTCTTTCCCATTCTTACCTATCGGTACAACTGCTTCTCTCTGAGAAGCAACTGAGAGGGCTATGATCTCCTCCGGTTTTAACTTCGCCCTATGAAGGCTCTCTCTAATCGTCTCGGCAGCTGCTTTCCACCAGTCAGATGGTTTCTGCTCAGCCCAGCCTGGCTGAGGATGCAATATTGGATACTCTCTCGTTGACTCTGAAATCTTACGCCCATCCAATGAAAACACAACCGTCTTACATGCGGAAGTCCCGAGATCAACGCCAACCAGGTATTGGCTCATCATATCAACCTCCCACATGGATAGTTAGCCGATAAGTTTGATTAAGGCTTCTCTCCTCTCCTCAACACTCATGTGTAAAAGGGATCTAATCTCTCCCACCTTAGCGTTTGAGGGTGTAACTAGCGCCTTCAGGATGCTTCCCTTAAAGACCTGAACTTTTTCCGGCAGGCTTGGAAACTCTTCAAGCCTAAGCTCCGGGTTATTCAGGAAACTAAGAAAATCTTCTCCCCTGCTCGAAATTATCTCGTCAACAGATATGAAGTTTGGAGTGCCGAGAAGCATAAGAACCCTTTCAAGATAATCAAGCCCTAGTACATGGGTTACGTATTTTGTGGCGTCTATCTTACCATCAGCCATTAACTTCAGAACTATGGGTATGTGATATGGAGACGCGCCGCTTGTTCCAGTAATGAATGGGCCATTATAATGGATTTTGTTCGTTGGGATCTCTACGGCTTCTTGGTCAACACCGCCGAAGAAGCTCACAACCCCGCCCTGCCTCACAATCTTTAAGGCTTGAACCTGAGCTTCAGAACTGCTTGCCGCCGTTATCACTACATCAGCTCCACGCCCATCGGTGATCTGGTTTATTGAATCAATAAGGTCGCTCGTATCCTTATTGAGGACATAGTAGTCAGCCACTCCAAGTTTCTTAATCATGTTCAGTCTCCACTCAGAATGCTGAGCGATTATCACGATACTAGCGCCTGAGCTCTTCGCAAGCTCAGCATGCATGCACCCAAGCGGGCCTCCGCCAATAATAACAACAACATCCCCCTCCCTTATCCCCTGTATCAAATCATAATTGCACTCTGACCTTTTCCATCTTCCTGGTCTAACAAGTTTCTTATGAGAGTGAAGGGCGCATGCAAAGGGTTCTGAGATCGCCGCCATATAAAGCGGAACATTTTCTGGAACCGGAATCACAGGGTTAATCTTCTTCCTCAGCAGTTTCTCAGGGATTAGAGCGTACTCCTCAAACCCCCCATCATAATTGAAGCCGAAGTCCTCTCTAAAGTTACATGACTCAGGACGGCCTTCCCGGCAGTTTATGCACCTCTCGCAAGCTATCACCGGGGCGATTACAACTTTTTCCCCTTCTACAAGAACCCTTTTCTCCTTCTCCCCGTCAACATCAACATCAAATTCACGCACATTCCTCCCAACCTCAACTATCTCGCCGACTAGCTCATGACCGGGAACTATTGGATAGGATTTTATAAGTTTGTGACCGCGAAAGTATTTTTTAATGTCTGTCCCGCATATTGCGCATGCAGCAACCCTTATCAGGACATCTCCATCGCCTACACGTGGAACAGCCCTTTCCCCAACAATTAGCCTACCGGGTCTTTCTAGAACGGCGCACCTCATAGGTTAACCCCATTTTCATTTTAAGACTCTTTTATCTTCATATTCGCCAATCAATTAAAACTTTGCCGTGAGTCATCGGGTCTTCTGCCACCTTACATGCTGCCAGTATTGATTCAGAGTCCTTCGCATAGAACATCTGAGGATAAATTATTCGTTCAAGAAGCCTCCTGAAATCTTCACGCTCCAACCATCGCAAAACGTCGGGGTAATCGATAGCGGCGCTTCTAGTCGTGCCTTTTAGAGACAGCCCCTTCTCTAGCATAGTTCTAGTCCTGACGGGAACCTTGTCTTCGCTCACACCTACAAGAACACATCTACCCCCAGGCGCAAGCAGGGAAAGCGCCTGATCAATAGTTACTTCAGCTGCCTTCCCACCCGCGCATTCAAAGGCCATATCAAATGTATCAGCGAATGCTTCGAGTGAAGTTGTCTTTGTATTCAGCGTAGTCGCAAAGTCCTTAAACTTTTCCAATTTGAAATCAAAAATGTCTGTTACGAGAAGGTCGCTTTTTGGTACGCCATAAATCTGTGAAATAACAGCTGCGGTTAGATATCCCATGAATCCTCCTCCCAGAACTGCGACGCGATCTCTCAGTTTTATACCTGAAACCTTCAATGCACGATTTATAACTGATAAGGGCTCAGCAAGTACACCGACCTTTTCAGGCATCTTCTCTGGCAAGCGCAGGATGCAGCTGGCAGGGTGTATAAGAAATGACCTAGACAACCCATGAGCATTGCTGGAAATGAACCTAACGTCTTCGCATAGATTTTCCCCAACACCCTCAGGTCGACAGGACCTACATGCATGATAGATGTCGGGATACTTTATCGGATTATGAATGTAGCAAGGAATATTCGGAATTACAATTACTAGATCTCCTGCTGAGAGGTTCTCAGCGCCATATCCTGTTTCCGTGACCCTGGCCACACCCTCATGAAAGACGCATAGGGGCAACCTCTTTTGTAGAATTTCAGGCGGCCTAGAACAGCTAACATATCGGAGGTCAGCGTGGCAGATGCCGGTTATTAAGGTCTCAAGGAGCAGGCATTTATCAGGAACATCTCTAATCTCCTGAGAGCGCTCCCTCAAAGTATATGGTCCCACAACTTCAAATATTCGAGATTTCACAGGTTTTCGCAGAGTCTTCCTTCCAGACGCCAACTTTATAAGATCTATCTCATCAACCAAGACAATGCACCTCACCTGTACAAAGAAGCGAGAATAAGATTTATCATTTATTAAGCCTCCAAAAATTCATCTTCCTATCAGAAGAGATTAAAGCCATACAATTCGCGTAACCCTTTTATTTCAGTCATTACATCTCTTCAACTTGATGTAGCGGGGTGGGGTAGCCAGGTTTAACCCGCTGGGCTCATAACCCAGAGATCGGTCGTTCAAATCGACCCCCCGCTACCAAAATGGTATAGATAGAACCGCTAGTTTCTTGGACCTCCGCTATTCTCAATCTAACAATAACACAATTTTTATTGATGTTTCAAAAAATGAAAGCTGTAGTATCCATTTCGAACCGTTAATCGCGAGAGATGAAGTTTGAGGGCGAGTGTGAAAGTTTGGGCTATATTGTGTATGGTTATCCTTTTAGGCGGGATCATAATATACCTCGTTTATCTTCCGCAGACAAAGGTTGAAGGCCATATGTTTTATAGTGTAGGATTTGTTGAATACTCCTATACTGCAGAGCTTCTCGCTTCGATTGACGTGAACGTTACGGATGTTGCAGCAGAGCCTATATCAGAGTATCTCTTCGGAAAGTTTCTTGAACACCATGGTAGTAGCAGCTTCGCAGGTTGCATCTATCATGGTATATGGGCGCAAATTCTCGATAACCCTGGATTCGAGAAGAGAGAATTTTTCGGATTGACCGGCATTAACGAAACCGTAGCATATAGGTGGGAGCGTTTCGGCGATGGACAGGTAATATACGGTCTCAGTAGCGAATCTATAGGTCCAGGTACGTCACAACTTATAAGGGTCAATTCTCTTTTAACGCAAAAAGTTGGAATTCGGCAATCGATCTACATGCCTCTTCACAGAACCAAAGGCTACAATCTGAGCTTATGGTTGAGGGGTAAGGCTGACAGGTTACTTATTACCGTTGAGACAACGCAGCAAACCGTTTTGGCTGAAGCCCTTGTTGAGGACATAAGCGCAGAATGGACTAAGTACGAACTGAACTTGACAATATCAGATTCGGAACATTTTGGTGAGCTCCTGCTATTCTCTTTAACATTAGACAGCCCAGGCTACGTTAACATTGATAATTGTTTCCTGTTCCCAGATGACAACATCGATGGATTCGACCCAGATGTTATCAGGATGCTTAGGGAGTCAGGAATAAAGATGATCCGTTGGCCTGGAGGAAATTTCGCCTCACAGTACCACTGGAAAGACGGCGTCGGCCCTATAGAGAAACGGTCAATACGATTGAATGAGGCATGGAACATTCCAGAATACAATCACGTAGGCACAGACGAGTTCATAAGATTTTGTAAATTGGTTGGGGCAGAACCATTGATCTGCGTGAATGCCGGAGACGGTACACCAGAGGAGGCGGCGGATTGGGTTGAATATTGCAACGGTGATCTAAATACGACATATGGCAGGTTAAGAGCAGAGAATGGGCATCCGGAGCCTTATAATGTGAAGTATTGGGAGATAGGTAACGAGCTTTATGGATCTTGGCAGAGAGGCTACTGTACTGCTGAGCAGTATGCAGAGAGGTACGAGAGGTTTCATAGGGCTATGTCCGCGAAGGACCCAAACATCAAATTCATTGCGAATGGAGGATGGGATCGTGCAATGGTTTGGAGGGAATGGTATCCATGGGATACCGCGCTCATAAATAGAAACGGGGAGAAGGTACGCTCACTCTCAAGACACTATCTGATATGGGTTGGAAATACGGAGACCGACTATCTGAGGGCGGTCGCGTATACATTTTGGCTTAGGAATCATCTGGATGATATTCGGACAGAATTGAAAAAGAGGCTTAGTGACCCAAAGATTGCGATAACAGAGATTCAGGGCGGAAGAGACTTAGATATCTCTGAGACCTTGTTGGAGGCCCTCTTCTACAGTGGTTTAATGAACTCCGCGATTAACATGCATGGATTCATTGAGATAGTCACTCACAGTTCCTTAATGTGGTTTGGAGGCGGCCTAAGAAAAGAACGTGAGATCACATATCAAACGCCGGCCTCACTTGCTCAGCAGATCTATTCGATGCAGCCGGGCAGATGGCCAGTCAGGATCAAAGTGTTGACTCCAACATTCAATGTCTCCAGTGCACCTCCGGAGATACCTGCAGTAATGAACGTACCTTTTATCGACGCGGTTGGATTAATAAACGAAAATAGGAACTCACTCTCATTAATAATAACGAACTTCCACCCAAGCCAGGATATAAGAACTTCTATTAGACTGCATAGTTTTACCGCCGAAAGATCGGTTAGCGTTAGAACTCTAAATGGCGCACACTACCTTTCCAAAAATAGCTGGAATAATAGAGAAGAAATTAAAATAAGAAGTGCAGAAGTAGAAATGCAGGGGAATAATTTTGATTATATTTTGCCCGCACACTCAATAACACTTTTCATCTTTCAAAAAGCTGCATAACAAAAGCGAATAATTAGAATGGCAAAGCTCAAAAATTTTAAGAGCTCTGACTAAACATTATTGGATCTTCGATATGAATGAATAGGGGAGATGCAATATCCAGGAGATTAAGATAATTCCGATACTGGGGCTACCAATCATTCAGCCAGGCGACGATCTTGGGGAACTAATCTGCAAGGCTGCTGAAAAGCAGAGCACGCCAATAGAAGATGGGGATATCATTGTCGTAACTCACGTGGTCGTCTCGAGAGCGGAAAATAACATAATAAACCTAGATGAGATTGTGCCCTCAGATTTTGCTAAGAGGATTGCGGCCGAATATGGCAGAGATCCAGCGCATGTGGAGGTTGTTCTCCGTGAAGCTAAATCAATTATCCGCATGAGGGATGGACACATAATAGCCGAGACCAAACATGGCTTTATATGCGCTAATGCTGGTGTTGACAAATCAAACGTTCCCGGAGAAAGGAATGTTACGCCACTGCCAGAGGATCCTGACAGGTCAGCTAGGAATATCCGCAGAAGGATAAGAGAGATTACTGGAAAAGACGTGGCGGTCATAATATCCGACACTCATGGACGGGCTTTGAGACGAGGAGAAATAAATGTCGCGGTGGGGATATCGGGTATGAAACCTATAAGAGATAGAAGGGGAGAGTTTGATTTATTTGGTTACATGTTGAGAATTAAGCAGACCGCGGTTGCCGATGAGCTTGCCTCCGCTGCCGAGCTTGTTATAGGTCAAGCAAATGAGGGTATACCGGCAGCGATAATTCGTGGATATAGATACGTGAGAAGCGAGGAATCTTCGGCAAGAGAGCTTGTTTGGCCAAGGGAAAAAGCCCTTTTCTATTAACCGCAAATTATCTACTCATCGAATTCTTCATGATGCTCTCAGCTCTCCTAAGATCCGCTTTCGTGTTAATGTTGAAAAATGTGAGTAGGCTTGGATCAATACCTTTTATAACGAGCGTAGAGAGATACCTGACCCTGCGAAGTAATGAGACCATTGCCTGGAGTCTGACATCTCCCCTCCTTACAGCGTTCATGCCAGCCACCAGCGCCGAATTCGTCTTATACACAGCCTGAAGTGGCTCAATATAGCCGTTCGGCCACCTCGGAATCACAGCATCCACGTTTGATGATATCTCGAACATCAAGTCTATCACATCTTTCGATATGAATGGGGTATCGCAGGGGAGTAGGAGAGAGTACTCTCCGGCAGCATTCGAAAAACCTGTCAACGCTCCAGTTAGCGGACCTCCTGGGGCACCCATGTCCAGAAAGATTTCTATTCTCGAACCAAGAATCGGCGAGTAAAGACGCTTTTGATCCTCAGATCTAACTACAACAATTATCTCTTCAGCCACGCCCTCTATTCTCTCTATTACTCTAAGGATTAGAGGTTTGCCAGAAAATTCTACGAGCCCCTTCTCTTGGCCGAACCGTTCAGAGGAGCCTCCAGCAAGGATTATTGCAGTCTTTCTCAATAACTTATCCTTCTTATCCTTTAATTTTTCACGACACCTTTGTAAGGAGGTAATTAACTATCTGATCTGCAATATTAATGTTAGTTACTGACTGCAACCCTCTCCAGCCGGGTTGACTGTTAATTTCAATTACAAATGGCCCTTGTTCAGTTTCCAGAATATCTATGCCCGAAACCTCGCAGTTGACTATTTCCGCAGATTTCAACGCCAAGGACTTAATTTGGCTGGATGGTTCGCATGGAACCGGCTTAGCGCCCCGGCTTATATTCGTTTTCCAGCAGTCCGAAACCCTACGCATAGAGGCCGCAATTTTATTTCCCACCACAAAAAGCCGATAGTCATAGTTGCCATGCGGAAGATACTCTTGAATATAAATAACTTGATGATGAAACTCCAGACTTCTAAAAATCCTCTCAGCAATATCAACGTCTGAGACTCTAGCCGAGCCTATTCCTCTAGAGCCGAATATCGGTTTAACCACAACGTCGCATCCAAGCTCTTTGAAGGCTGTTAACGCGCTTCCCGCATCCTCTGTTACCACTGTTCTTGGAACAGGAATACCAGCCTCCTCCAAAAGTGTCAGCGCATAATATTTGTCAACACACCTCTCAATAGCTGCAGGTGAGTTTAGAATGTACAGCCCAAGCCTAGAAAGCCTATGAAGAACATCCAGCCTAAATATTATTTCTTCTAATGACCCTCGACCGATAGGCCTGACAATAATCGCTTTCAAGTCCCTAAGTAGATCAATATCTCTCATTTTAACCTCAGGTTTAAGTTGAATACGAGCCTGAAGATCATGAAAACTGAAGCATAATGGCGTAATGCCTCGCTTCTTAAGCGAAGCTATAAGCTGGGTAGTGCACCAAGAATCCTCGTTGCGCGTAAGAACCCCTATCTTCAACCTGATCCCCAAATGAAGATTGCCATTTTCATCCCTCTTCTTTGAGCCACCTTGCCGCCCTATTCATAATAGGATCCGAGGAAACATCTATCAAGGGAACCATTATCTTCTCTTTAGTCTCTATTATCGGCTGAAATTTTGGCATATGAGCGTAGCTAACAAGAGACCAGTAGACACGTCCCTCCTCGATTAATGCTTTTGCCGCAACATTAGTTGTCGGGGGGATTACAAAATAGAGGAATGCCACCCCCTCAGCCCAGTATAGTCCAGATGCCTTCCCACCAGCGGCGATAGATACGAATCTAGCCAATTCTTCCGGCGAATCAAATCTATTCATCTGAAGAATAACAATCTCCCGGTAAGGTTCAAATTTTATTTGAACGTTTACATCTTCCTTGCTCATTAGATGGTTCACCGCATCTTGATCTTTTACATCAACGGCTCTTATGAATCTTGTTAGCGATTCGCGGTTCATCCAAAACTCATCTGCTGAACGCCTCAATTAGATTAGTTGATAATCTCAGCCTCAAGGTAAGTAGGGCGGGCTTCTATAACTCTCACCCTTACAAATCTTCCAAGCAGGTTACCATCACATTTCACAACTATAGGCTTGTATGCATAGTTTCTACCAACCCATGATAAACCTTTGCCTTTTTCATCAACTAGAATCTCCCCCTCCCAGCCTATCCACCGGAGATTATTTCTCAAGGATACCTCCTTGACGATGGCAACGAGACTTCGGCTCCTATAATTAACCTCAGCCCGATCTATCTGCTCCATTTCAGCCGCTGGCGTTTTTGGTCTTGGATAGAATTTCGAGATGTTCACTACATCAGGTTGAACCTCCAAAATAAGCTTAACTGTATTCTGGAATGCTTCTCTACTTTCTCCCGGGAAACCGCAGATAACATCTGTGGAGATTGTTATATCAGGAATTTCCTTTCTGAAAGACCAAACTATCTTTTTGAAGTCCTCAACCCTGTATTTTCTGTTCATCCTTCTTAATATCTCATCATCTCCGCTCTGGACTGGAATATGCAAAAATTTAAGAATCTTTTCATGCTTGAACGAGCTGATTAAATCATCCAGCATCCTCATGACGTTATCCGGATTCATCATCCCAACCCTGCAGAAAAACTTTCCATTAATCTGGCATATCTCATCCAATAATGTGGGCATGTATGCTCCATTATCTAATCCATAGGCGCCCATGTCCTGGGAGGTTAACCAAATCTCTTTAACCCCTTCAGAAACAGCCTCCCTAACTCTTTCCACGATCGCCTCCTTTGGATATGAAAAAAGCTTACCTCTAGCAAACCTTACACAACAGAAAGCACAGGCCCCCGTACATCCTTCGGAGACAGAAATGATCTCGACGCATGGATTAATTCTTATCTTAGGCTGATAAATCTTAGTTGTAGGCTCATCTGAAAAGAAGATTCGATTTTTCTCACCACTTTCAGCCGATCTGACAACTTCAATTATCCTATCAACGCTCCAAGGATCCAGCATTGCTGAAAAATCTGGTGCAACTTTGACAAGTCCTTCATAGTCTATTTTAGGCAGACATCCCGAAATAACAATCGGTCTTCCCAATTTACTAAGAAGGGATAATCTCTGAAGAATTTTATCCTCAGTAGGCTTCTTAACTCCACACGTATTCATTAGAATCAAGCTCGCAGAAGTAGGATCTTGCACAAGATGGTATCCTTCTCTGAAAAGGTGGTATAGCATAATTTCAAGATCAAACCTATTTGCTGCGCAGCCATAGCTTTCCACATAAACGCTTCTATCCTTCCAACAACATTTGCCAGTATAAGTCGGCATAATATCTTGATTCAACCGGTTCTGCAGACCCCTCAAATTCCTCAAGATCTTAAAAGGGCACATTCTCTTAAATATAGCGCGCAACTCAAAGTTGCATAAATCTTGACAAAATACTATGTGAAATCAAAATATTTGCATATAATCGTGATATGGTACCAAAAGAACGTTATAGAAAATTATATATATTAATGTAACGTTCATGATTAAAACATAATTAAATCATATTATGTACACATTTATGAAAAGAATCTCGTGAGTATTCTCCGGTGATGAACATGAAGTTAATAACAATATACCTTCCCGAGCCATACCTTGAGGCACTCGATGAGCTTGTGACAAAACGATATTATCCACATAGAGCGGAAGCAATCAGAGTTGCGATACGGGACTTGATCGCCATGGAACTCTGGGGAAGAGAAAAAAATGCCAAAGATAGCTGATAAAGTCTTTCAGCTAGCCTGGGATGATAGTATTCCGGAGGGTGTCAGAGAACCGGGACAATGCCGAATTATGGTCATCGGAGTAGGCGGAGCGGGCAATAACACCGTAAGTCGATTGATGGAATCCGGAGTAACATGCGCGGAGTGCGTTGCAATTAATACAGACATGCAGCATTTGAGGGCTATTCACGCCAAACAGAAGATTCTTATCGGCGAGAAGCTGACGCGCGGCCTAGGCTCAGGAGGCGACCCTGAAATAGGAAGGGCTGCAATTGAAGAATCTGCAGAGCAAGTATCGAAGATCCTTGAAGGCGTAGACATCGCCTTCATAACTGCAGGGATGGGTGGTGGAACAGGGACAGGTGCTTCACCAATAGTGGCTAAAATGGCTCGAGAAAAGGGGGCAATTGTTATTGGAGTTGTGACAATGCCCTTCAAGATTGAGCGGGGAAGAATCGCCTATGCCATTAAAGGTCTCAGCGAACTGAGAAAGGAATGTGACACAGTTATAGTTATTGATAATAATAAGTTAATGCGCCTTGTACCACAACTTCCTATCAACGAAGCTTTCAAAGTAGGAGATAATGTATTAGCTAATATGATTGCAGGTATAAGTGAAACCATAACCGCGCCCAGTCTAATAAATCTAGACTTTGCAGATTTCAGAACAATAATCAAGAAGGGCGGGGTAGCAGTCGCAGGGATCGGTCAATCCGATGCACCAAATAGGGCTGAAGAGGCTGTTCAAAAGGCTTTAAGGATGCCTCTCTTAGATGTGGATTTCACGGGTGCAAAGGGCGCACTCATACACGTGTCTGGAGACGAAGATATGACAATTGATGAAGCAAATAGGGTAGGCGAAATAGTCACACAAATGATGAGTGAGGATGCTCTGGTCATATGGGGAGCAAGAGTTAATCCCAACCTCGCCGGCACACTAAAAGTTACATTAGTGATGACTGGGGTTCAATCGAAATATTTACTTAGTGGTTATGGTTCCGCCGCGCGTGAAGTATACGACCTAAACTCTGAAGAAGATATGCCTCAAACCTTAAAGCCTAACATAAGCTTGTGTCACATCTAGCAAACATCAGCAGCCACTCTTTTTTATACGTTTTAACCTCTTTTTTATATTAAGAGTTAGAGGCGCCGCCCTCCCAAACGGTATTGCCAATTTATTCTTAATGGCATCCGTTATCATGTCTGAATCAGCGCACTTAGCATCGACGCCTAGTAACGTATAGCTGAGCCCTATTGTTTCTGGAATGTGAGAGTCGCTTCCACCTGTCTGTGGAAGAGAATACTTACTAGCGAGCCTTCTATTGAGATAAGTAAGGAGAGAGAATGGGAATGCTTGTGAGTTTATAACCTCGATTGCGTCGATGCCAAAGGAAATAAGGTTCTTTCTTAATCCCACACCATTCTTATATATTGCTGATGGGTGCGCAGCTATGGCTATGCCCCCAGCCTCATGAATCATTTTCACAGTTTCTGTTATATCTTGGTGCGAGGGTATATTTGTCCTTAAATTTATGCCTAAAATATGCCCTTGAAGTGTAGACACCTCTATCCCAGGCAAGACTATGATGCCGTCGGTATCTTTCATTTCGACCAGTCTGATCGCTCCTTCTATTGTATCATGATCCGTAATTGCCACTCCATTTAGACCGTTTCTCTTTGCGAAGAGAAGAACGTCTTTGAGAGATGTTGCGCAATCATGTGAGTAGCACGTGTGGACATGAAGATCGATCTTAAGTAGCAAAATGGATACCACTAAGTTTTGTCAACCCAGCGTCATCTTACTCTGCTACCAGGCTTGACATCTTTTTCAGGCTTAAGTATCGCTACTTTTTCTCCATCTTCAGCAGCAAGAATCATAACTTCCGACTGAATTCCGAACACCTTCTTAGGTTCCAGGTTTGTTACAACGGCTATCTGCCGTCCAATAAGTTCTTCAGGACTATAATATCTCGCTATTCCTGCAACAGCTATCTTCGGCTCGCCTTCCCCAACATCAACCGTTATCTTGAGCAGGTTATCTGATTTCGGAACCTTCTCAACTCTCAATATCTTCCCAATTCGCATATCAATACTCATAAACTGCTCAAAAGGCACTTTCTTTTCTAGAGATCTGATCTTTTCAAGCATTGAGTCTAGCTCCTTTTGAGACGCTTCAATCTTATGGAATAACGGTTCACTCTCTTTAATCTTGTGACCCACTTGAAGAGGTTCGATCGCATCTTCCCACGACCCTTCTTTAGGAATGTTAAGAAGATAACGCAGCCTTTCAGCTGTTGAGGGAATAAATGGTTCTAGAAGAATAGACATGGCTTTAACAATTTGTGCTGAAACATATAGGACGTTGGCAGCAGTTTGGGGGTCCGTCTTCATAGCCTTCCAAGGCTGTTTCTCATTCAGATACTTATTGCCTTCCCTGCTTAGCTCAATTATCTCATGAAGAGCTGATTGAAGCTTAAATCCGTCAAGTGCTGCCCCAACATTACTCCAAGTCGCAGCGATTTTTCGAAGAATGGAGTTATCATGTTCATCCAGATTACGAGGCTGTGGAATAACACCGCCATAAAAAGAATTAATAAAAGTTAGGGTTCTATGAATGAAGTTTCCTAGAGTATCATTTAGGTCGCCATTAACCTTCTCAAGGAAAATTTCCCATGTAAAGTTTGAGTCTCTGGTTTCCGGTCGAATGGCTATAAGAGTATATCTCCAATAGTCAACTGGAAACAATTTGAGAGCCTCGTCGATCCATATTCCAATCCTCCTGCTCTTCGACGATTTTTGCCCTTCAAATATAAGCCACTCGTTTGTACTCACATTCCAGGGCAGATTATATCCCTCATGAGTAGCAAGCAAAAGCGCTGGAAATATAAGCGTATGAAACGGTATGTTATCTTTCCCTATAAAGAAGAGAGTTTTTGTCTCCCTGTTAAACCAGTATTCTCTCCATTTTTCCTCTTCCCCACGCTTCTTGTAGTACTCGATTGTCGCAGATATATATCCCAAGACAGCGTCGAACCAAACATAAATGGTTTTGTCCTCAGAACCCTTGAATGGCGCCGGTATTCCCCATTTATTGTCCCTTGTTACGGGTCTTGGCTTCAAACCCTCCCGTATAATGTTTAGACTGAAATTTCGCGCATTGTCCGGAAGCTGCCTGTTGTTCTCTATATAACTCATTAACTGCTGACTGAATTGTGGCATGTCAAAATACCAATGAATTACCTCTCTAACTTCAGGCTTTGCCCCGCAAATTGTGCATCTAGATTCAACTAGCTTTGTCGGTTCTAACAGTCTTCCACATTGCTCACACTGATCTCCACGAGCTCTTTCATATCCGCAATGTGGGCATTTTCCCTCAACAAACCTATCGGGTAAGAATCTTTCACACTTCAAGCAATATGGAAGCTCGGTCTCTTTCTTAAAGATGTAACCATTCTTTTCAATCTTCAAAAACAATTCTTTAACAAATTCTTTGTGAATCTCGCTCTCCGTTCTCGTGTAATTGTCGAATGATATTCTCCATTTCTCGAATAGGGAGACTACGAGATTGTGATTTCGATCCGTTAGCTCTCTAGGTGAAATGTTCTGCCTTAAAGCCTCCACCTCTATAGGTGTTCCATGCTCGTCAGATCCGCTGACGAATAGAACTTCGTCTCCTTTAAGCCTATGATAACGTGCGATGACGTCTGCAGAGAGAATTGGCAGCAGATTACCTAGGTGAGGAATGTGATTGATGTAAGGCCAAGCCGCGGTAACAAGTACTTTTCCGAGTTTGACACACCTCCGGAATCAGATTAAATGTGCCTGCTCCAATACTTAAGCGCAACGGAGACCGTGCACACTCTTATAGTAACAACCTAACTCATTCTCAAGATTTTTTGCGAAATCTCTTAAGATCTCTATTTCATCTCTTAGAGATGACTTTTCCCCACGAATCTGAACAGCCAATTCTAACATCTCTCTGACTTTATGCTCAACTCTTCCTGAGTTTGGTAATGCGCCAAGAGGGTCTTCACAGCATTCATTCTTAAGATTGTCGCATCCCATAATTAAGCGAATTAGAACCGTAGCGGCATACCTGATCTGTAACATTGCTGCCGCGAAGTCCCTGTTTTCAAGACAATCTCGAGCGTTGAGAATTTCATTGTTAGCCACATCAATGCATCTGAAAAGTTCAGGACATTTATTTCCTTTGGATTTGAGCAGCAACTCGTAATTTTCTTCCAGGACCTTATAAAAGGGATCCTCTACATCGCTCATACCCACATCCTCAATATTGTTAACTTCAGCAAATATCTCCCAGAAATCAGGTGAAATCTGTCTTAGTTTGGGGGCAAAAAACTTTGCTGGGAAAATTTGTGGAGAACCATTTTTTAGGAGGTACGCTCTCCCTAAATCCTCCGAAGCTTTCCTAGCGAGAAGCTCTGCGCGTTCCAGACACCCTTTACTCATAAAAGCTTGAGCATGATAAAGCCTTTTTTCAGCCTTTCTCAGAAAGAATAAAGTGTACAGGGAGGGGAAAGAAATGGCATCTACATGCTTTTTATAAGATTTCACTACCCCTTTCGGGTCATACAAAATTCTGCAACTTCTCACAACATCAAGGCAGAAGGCGCCTGAATATGGGTTATGGAAATCGGCGACAAACAGGCGGTTAAAGACGTTGACGGGCCAACGATGAACATGTAATATTTTATCTTCCACCAATATTTTTTGAGATGTTATACTCGGAGATTCTTCAATGATAAGTAGATCGATGTCACTGTTAGAATTAATATTGCCCCTCGCATAGCTGCCAAACAGGACGATTCCGATAGTTCTATTATTGCTCGATTCTTTCTGGACGAATTTATAGATTTGATCATAAATCTTTTTGAATGGTCCATGCATACTAGCTGTGTTCACATTTCCGAGGAAAAAATAAACTTTTGGGCAGATTTGCGATTTTTGATGTTCTCAGCGTTTTCCTTTCAACCTTCTAACCTCTTTCAGGATCATCCTGATAATTTGCTCGTCAGGCAAGCATCCTGGAGGAGGATTTACAATCCTTCTGAGTGGGAGGGGCACGTGATCCATTCTATAGGCTGTTCCTTCAGCCTCTATTCCGGCAATGGCAGACGGTATAACCACATCCGCCATGGCTGCCGTTGGGGAAAAACATGGATCGATCACAATGAGGGGGGTTTTGAGCAGATGGGAAACAGCCTCTTGTGGAAAACTTGAGACAGGGTCTGCTGCCACAATAAGGGCTGCGTCCGAGTCTCCTCTTCGCAGTACGTCTATGACTGAAGTTTCACCTGGGTTATATCGCGGGAAACCATGAGAAAAATCCACAGCGTAGGGGAAGCCGGTCTGCCAAGTGAAAACGGTGTTTGCGCCAGAGACATTGAAGTGACCTCTCATCGGCATGATCACAAATTTTGTTCTTTTATTAAGCTCCCTTGTCAACTTTATCGCCGCCTCTACATTCATAGACCTTCCTCTGCTCATAGTAAGGCCTAAGCCGAAAAATATGACCCCAAAGTTGCAACTAATCATCATATCAGCCACCTCTTCAAGAACCTCCAAGGGAATTCCAGAGACCTCTTCGACATCTAGATCTTCATCTCTAACTAAG
Organism: Candidatus Bathyarchaeota archaeon; assembly: GCA_025059045.1. Lineage (NCBI taxonomy): Archaea > Thermoproteati > Candidatus Bathyarchaeota > Candidatus Bathyarchaeota archaeon. The sequence goes on from JANXEA010000009.1 coordinate 25,640, forward strand.
GCACGTAAAGCCTGAAGAACCTCGTAGTCCCCACCAGGTCTTACCTGTAGAAAATAGTCAGCCATCTCTGCAGACATGGTTCTTCTAACATCTACCACCACCACTCTCCTCTCTACGGCTGATGGAGAGGGGAAATTTGACACTTTCTTCTCGGGCACTAACTCTGATCTCGGCTTAAAGAATAGCTCGGATACTCTGGAAATCTTCTTTTTAAATGAACTGGATTGCAGTTTTAGATAAAAGCGTCTCCAGACGCTCCTTCTAAATCTGCCCTCTGAAAACGCAGTGTACCGCTCAATATGGCGTGGATGGGAACTCCAAGGATTACACGCCCAGTAAATTATCAGGTCGGCTCTATGGCGGATCTGTCCCAAAGTGCAGCTTGGAAGCCCAACTTCCTGCATTGCAAGAATTGATGGGCCATGACATACGGAAGTTGTGTTGTCAACTAACCCTCCTATCTCTTCAGCTAACTCTAGACCTGCTTGTATCGCCTCGCAGCTAGTGCAACTCCAACCATAAAGAACTGGATATGAAGAACTGGCCAGTATTTCAGCGCTCCTTTTAATTGCTTTATCTATTGAAGTCTTTACGAGCTGGTCACCAACCCTTACCAGAGGAACAAAATTCCTGTTTCTCAAATGATTTTCAAATTTAGCGGCTCCCAAAGCACATGCATTTATGACACCGCATATCCGGTCATTTTCGACTTTAGCTTCTATATCATCGCATAGACATCCACATACAGGGCATACGACACTCCGAATAATATCCAAATTTTTTACCTCACCTAATACAAGACTCGCCTATATGAGAAAGTAGGTCTAGGAGACTGCGAACCTTTTCCCTGGTGGGCTCAACCACGGCTTCCGCCCCCTTTAACATAGGCATCCCAGTAGCATCCGTGTCAGAGCCTAAGATGATGTTCGCCCATGGACTATAAGGAATGAAGACTGTTCCTTCCGGGCATGCTAATTGAGATCTCTTTACTCTTAATACAACCGACCCCCGATCTGTGGTGACCTTTACATTATCATCTTCATTTAGACCTAATTTCTCCATATCCTTAGGATTCATCTCACAGAACGCTACGCTATATAAGTACTCGTTGGAAAATTTTCCGTGCTCCTTGGCGCAACCCTGTTCGATAGTCCTCCCAGTATTTATTGTAATTTTTAGCCTATTCATCCGCGCTTCAACCACATAAAAAAATAATTTGCCAATATATGAATAACGTTCAGTTAAATTCTGCTCGTAGAGAGTCAACCCTACAGATTTGACCATTCTATGTTCTTCTTTGAGATCTCCTCCCAGCACCTATGACATATTGGAGTCTCGCGTCCATCATAGAATATGCTCAACTCGATATCTGTGTTCTTACAGTATGGATTCCATGGGTTCATGCAGTGTATAACTGATTGTAAATGATCCATCCTCCTCGATGAGGTATTAGAGAATTGTCTCCTTGATTTTGGAACGGATTTCTTATTTTCTTCACATTTCATCTTATCGATCACCACACCGTTCTTACTGTCAGGCCCTTCTCTATACATCTCATCAGACAGACTCTTCTGCAATTCAGCGCTTTCAACAGAGTTTATAGAGCCCTGAATTATATCATCATACTTTACCACTTTAGACCTGGCTAAAAGAAACGGATACTGTGAACTTCTCATAATATTGAGACCTTCATCTAGTATTTGGCTGAGACGAGTGTATTCAGCATCTTCGATTTTGCCTAGAAACTTATCTAATTGGAGATCAACAAGCAATGATTCAAGAACCTTTTCACATTCAGAAGATACCAATCTAATCTCACGATCCTCTTTCTCCAAAGCATCCCTCAGATCGGATAAAATTGACTGCAACTCATTAATTCTTTTTTCAAGCAATTCGAAGGTACCATAAGAGATCTTCCCATCAATGAAAAGATTCTTTATGGTGATCTCCTGCCTCTCGAATGAATTAATGATGGAATTAATGTTAGCTATCATGTCTGAGAAATCCATAGCAGCCAAACCATCTTTATGTTGGACAAATAAAGGTTAAACATCTTTTCATCATAACCGTATATGCTGTTATATTAGATATTTCGAGAACAAATTCCCTTCTTCATGACATCGAAAATACAAAAAACGTAGCATCAAATATTCAATATATAATGGAAGGTTGCAAACCCTGCCCAACAATCTCTTGTAATCATCAGTCAAGCAGATTTACACCTACTCTTTCCGCAATCGCCTGAATCTCTTTCCACGTCCTCTCAGGCACGTATATCCCTTCTTTCGATCTTTTCTCCAGCATCCTGTATTCTAATTCACCGGGGATCAGTATCTCACTGTATCCCGGTCTAAGCTTAGAGGATTTTACGGCTTTTATTAAACCATCAACTCTTCTTTTAAATTCTTCTGGTTGCATGAAATTGCTGATATTTATTGCTTGAAAGAAGACTCCATTGCCAAATTTCTCATCCTCGTAGGCGCATCCAGCTCCCGAAAGGATGCCAGCGAGGATCTCTACAACAATCGCTAAACCAAATCCTTTATGCCCAGCAATATCGCCTCCCATTGGAAGAATCGCTCCGCCCCTATAAAGGTCTTCAGGATTAGTTGATAAATTTCCTTCACCATCTATAATATATCCCAGAGGCAACTTTTCCCCTTTATGTAAGGCAATTCTAATCTTTCCTTCAGCGCATGCGCTGGTTGACATATCGAGGATTAGGGGCATACCACTTCCGGTTGGAAAAGCATAGCTTAACGGTGCGGTACTAAGCACCCTCTCTCTTCCACCATGAGGAGCCACCATCCGAGTCGAATTTACCATCGCAACGCCAATCATGTTATACTTTGAGGCCATCTCCGTGTAATCTGCCAGTCTCCCTATGTGATAAAGATTGAAGGCACAAACTGTGCTTATACCATTCTCTTTTGCCTTCTGGATGGCTATCTCCATAGATTTCTTTGCGACAACTTGCCCGAAACCCCAGTTTCCATTTATAAGCGCAGTTGATGGTGTTTCTCTCACAACCTCGATCTGCGCGCCTGGTTTCACCTTACCTTTCTGGATGGCATCTACATATTGGATTATGCGTATCACACCGTGCGAATCCTGTCCAACCATGTTTGCTCTAACTAGTAGATCAGCAATCAGCTTTGATTCATCCTCGGGGACACCTGCAGCCTCGAAAACCCTGATGCCTACATCGATTAAGTATTTTGCTGGGAAAATAGGCAATTCAGATCCTCCTCTCATTGGGCAAATTCGTCATTTATCATATAAATCTTGTCTGTTATGATGAGACTGTAAAGCTTTATATCTCATAGTCGTTGCTATCTTTTCAGTATCAGAAATACTGGGATGGTGAATTTGAAGCTAATCTATGTTGTGATAGATGGTTTAGGCGATCTTCCCCTCAAAGTATTGGACAACCAAACACCATTAGAGTACGCTGAAACTCCGAACCTAGACTTCTTAGCAAGCATCGGTAAAGTAGGCCTAATGTATAGTGTCAGAAAAGGAATTGCTCCCGAAAGCGATGTTGCCGTAATCTCAATTCTCGGATATGACCCATATAGGTATCATGTTGGAAGGGGACCATTGGAAGCTGTTGGGGCAGGTTTGAAAATGATGGATGGTGACCTTGCCTTAAGATGCAATTTTGCAACATTAGGCAATGATCGAAGGATAATCGATCGAAGGGTTGGAAGAAATCTGACGACGGAGGAGGCTTCTCATCTATCGGAAGCCGTAAATAAAAATGTCAGTCTAACATCCCATTCTGCGGAGTTCGAGTTCAAAAATACATTAGGGCATAGAGGCGTCCTAGTTATTCGAAGCAAAACAATGCCTCTATCCGGGAACATAACTAATACAGATCCAGCATACCTAAAGGTTGGTGGGATAGGCATAGCTAAAAAGGACGTTGAACCCTTCCTAGAAGACTGTCGACCGCTTGATGAGAGCGAATCATCTAAGGTATCTGCACAGTTAGTTAATGAATTTACCTGGAAGAGCCATGAAGTCTTGGAGAATCATCCGGTAAATATGAGAAGATCCTCAAATGGGATGCTCAAGGCAAATGTGATATTATCAAGAGATGCGGGTGCTGAATTACCCAAGTTCTTTGATATTAATGCGCATTATAAAGTTAGATTCGCGTGTTTAGCGGATATGCCAGTGGAGAGGGGAATTGCGAAGCTTGCCGGCATGCATCTTATCGAAATACCCCCGCCTTCAGGCAATATCAAGGATGACTGCATTTTACGGGCAGGTAAGCTTCTCTCCGCCATCTCGAATTATGACTGCTTCTACATTCATCTTAAAGGACCGGATGAGCCTGGACATGACGGCGACTATAAAAGGAAAATCCAAGTCATAGCGGATATAGATAGGTACTTTTTTGGAAGAGTACTTGAGAATGTGAGGTTGCAAGAGACTCTGTTCTGTGTGACAGCGGACCATTCCACCCCATGCGAGCAAATGTCCCATACCGATGATCCTGTCCCCGTCCTCATTGCTGGCGGAAAGATTCATCCTGACAGTGCTAAAAAATTCTCTGAAAAGGAATGTAAAAACGGAAGTCTAGGGATTATTGAGTCAGGGAACTTGCTTATGCCTCTACTTATGAAACTACTTAAAGAATGAGGACAACTTTTCATTCTATGCGCAGCATGCTGCCGCATGATTATGTGTTCAAGAAGCTTTTATTAAGCTTGAAAAATTAATTTTGTATTGGACGGCGGGTCTTAGACGGGGGGCTAGGGGTCCCCTGAGAGGCTAAGCGCCTCGACCGTAAACCCTCTATATGACGGGTCGAAAGCTGAAGTGAGGCGCAAAAGATCACACATGCTCCTCAGAATCTCACGATGAGTATCTGTCCTCTGGGGCTTACGGTGTGGAGCAGTCCTCGTAGGAGGACTGTAACCACATTTACCAGGCGAACCTGGCCAGGCCCGGGAGGGAGCAACCTAAGCCTGGACGTCAAGCGCTCAGAGGGGTTCGGATACGAGCGTAGATTCTGAGTGGGCTGTGTGAAAACTATGCGTCGAGCTTCAGTGACCCGCCGTCCACGTCGATTCAACCATTGCCGAATCATTTAGAGGCACCTTATACCCTGCTTATCTCTCTTAAGATCTGACATGTTTGGCACAAGTCCGTTGACGAGGGTTCACCACAGTCTGAACAGATCTTAAATGGGATTTCTTTCAGCATTATTGAATCCCGAAGCTTCTCGTAGGAGCGATAGATTGTATACTTCATACCTGGATGCTTTTCTTCCATATAATTAAGAATCCGGCGCACATCATTCCTCAACGCCTCACCAGCATATGGGCATGGTTCATCTTGGAATGTAATGTTTGTAACATATGCGTATAGAGCCGTTTCCTTTTCTAGAACCTCGCATAGGGGTTTGACCCTAGGTATAAAGCCGACCTTAAAGTTCTCGGTTTGCAATGTTCTCTTTATACGTAGAGGCTCGCCATGGATGATGTTTAGAAAGAAAGTTTGAATCTCATCATCGAGAGTATGGGCCGTGGCAATCTTCGTTGCGCCAGCAAGTTGACCGCCAATATTGATTGCCTTTCTACGTAGGATTCCGCAGTAAGCGCATGGAGTTAGCTTTTCGCCACGAACCTTCTCCACAATCTCATCTAGCGTGTATCCATATAACTCTTTAAAAGATACTATTATATGCGCAATTCCAAGTTCTGCACAATTCTTTTTAGCAATTTCAATCGCCTCATCCCTGTACCCGCTTATTCCTTCGTCGACAGTAATTGCACAAATAGATGACTTAGGAAAATCTTGTTCTATCTTGAATAGTATGTGAAGAAGACTTAGGCTGTCCTTTCCCCCTGAAACCGCCACGGCAATTCTGTCATCAATCTCAAACAATTTATATTTTGCAATAGTTTTACGCACCTTTCTCTCTATTGAGGTCACAAAGCATTTAACACATAACCTTTCGCCAGAATAAGTCCGAGAATAGAATGCCTCCCTCCGCTTGCATATTGTGCACATAACCATTTATATCATCTTTCCTGAAGTGATAGCTTTACTTATCTATAAAGTCATCCTTGCCTGCAAACAATACAATTTTGCTGGAACGGTGAAATATGTTTTCCGTCATACATGCTTAGAGCAGCATTTCTCAACTGGCTTACAAAATGTTAAAATCGATATCTTGAGATTTCATTTTCAATATACTATGTTAGTACTGGGCTGGTCAAAATTGGCCAAAAAACCAGTAGCCCGCGACGAAAGAGTCGAAGTCATATATAGTAAAGAGCGTTGGGAGTTACTAAAAGCATTAAGGAAACAGGCTATTGAGATAATGGAGGCCCTGGAAAAGGCTCACATATTCTCCGTGGTCCATGGAAGTATCGCTAGAGGTGATGCCACGCCAAAAAGCGACATAGACATTTTTGTTCCGCAGACCGTTTCCTCCTTCCTCATAGAAACATCTCTCCTGAGAAACGGTTTTCAAATCTCAAAACGCATCCTCATACAGGCAACTCCAACTCACACTATTAAGGGATTCATAGAGATAGATGAGCAGAGGCATGTCTCATTTCCCATGTCGAAATTAAAGAGGCTTGGAAGAGAGTTTTACCGGTTTGGTGGCGAGGCGACGGTTGAAATGCTCAGGAATGGTGTCAGAACCCCAGGCGTCGATAAGAGGTTAATGCTAATTGAACCTACAGAGAGTGGTCACATAGAAAGCAGGGTTGTTGGAAGGGAGGAGTATGTCGCAAAACTGCTCGGCATATCTGTGGACACTGTACTAAATAGAGTTAGAACGCTATTACGCCGTGATGAAATTGGTCGGACAGGACTTTTTATTGAGAGAGAATTGTCCCCCAACGAAACGTTTGAGTCGGTTCTAAAGAGACTTGCGGATGAGAATCCAGCGGTAAGGAGAAGACTTAGATGTTCATAGGATGACGCCTTTCAAACATCTCTCAGAATGTCATGAAGGTAAACTTTGATGGGTCCTATCTTTCCTCCATAATTTCCCGCGGATATTTTTACTACGCCTTTAACCTTCGCCGCTGCTTTAATCCCCTCAGCCATTGCTTTCTTAACGCAATCTAAATTTAATCCGTTCACTACAATCTCATAGACGCAATTAGCATCCTCAGTTACATTAGATCCTGATAAGACATCTCTGAGGATTGGGCAGAAGAGGTGATTTGTTGATGCTGGAAGCTTATACTTGAGAGAGCCCACCTTTGAGCCAGATCTGCAAATGCCACCTGGGAAAGGCAGTATTACACCCTCAACTTCGCTTCGGATAGCCTTAACGGCTTCCTCGGCACCCAATAAAGCCGAATCCTGGGTTTCGGCGAGAATTATAAAATTGCCCCCTGCAATCGCTTTCTTCACTCCGAAACTTTCTTCTATAATGAACTCGCCTTCCATTACGGGTATCCGCCAAACTCGTCTTCCATAGATTTCGTCTCTTCTCTGAAATCCATCGCCAAAAAGCCTTAAGCTCCTTCCAACTTTTAATCTTCGAATGGCATTTGGAAGAAAATCAAAAATCGAAGTTGTGGGGCAAGTCATTATACATTGCCCTATCCGCTTAATCATCTGCTTTTTCAGCTCGCTCCTGATCCCATGATATATTTGTATAATGGCTCCAACCCTCTTGTCCGGTGTCATCTCTCTTCCAACTATTCTCTCCACACCTGCTTCTGCTGGACATCCAATTATGGATGATGCAAAGCCAGTTGCAGCGTTTGCTGCGGTTAAAGCCCATTTCTCATCTTTTGCTGTGATGAGTACCCTTGCAGCCCACATCTCGAAAAGCTCTGCGAATGTATCGTCTATCTCTACTCCGTTAAGCCTAAACATCAAGATCCATCCAGACCAGATAGACCTAACTAGAATCTCCTCTTATTATAATTTATTCAATCCACACCTCTTTGGCTTTGGGCATCATTTTAAAGCAACGCCACCAGAATCTTTATTCGTTATGATCCAAGATTTTATCAGCCCTTTTATTCTCTAATCTCTTATGAAGTACTTCTATTGTTTTTCGGCTAATGTATCCTTTATGTGGCCGGAAACCGCCAGTGAAGTTTTTCGGTATATGGAGAAGCTCATGTATTAGGGTCTTCTCCTTCTCGTCTTGACTGAGATTGTCAAATCTTTCAGATATTACCTCAATAACATATGCTGGTGGACAATTAAGCACCTCCTGCCAAAGTCTTCCTAACCCATGAATTCGTGCAATAGTTCTTGTTGAGTTTGATCCAGTACTTCTAACGCAATGAACAAATTGGGGCACTATATGAAAAAAGCCCAAGCTCTCAATTATCTCATTCACGAGCATCTTTACATCTGGAGCATCGCGATATCTGATCGTCAATTTTCAGCATTCCCCAACTAATTTCAGGCATATCTCATTTTAAATCTTGTACACTAGTCTATGTTATATTAGTGAAAAATGTAATTCCATTATCTTTATATTTGGCGGAAAAGAATTGAGTTATTCTCGCCTAGCGGGGTTACGTGGATGCGAGGCGGAGATAAAATTCACGCTGTACCTACTACAAAGATCACATCCTAGAGCATTAAAGCTCTCAAAAGTTTTAAATGTCAAGTTAACAAGTTTTGAGAGGCGATAGAATTGTTCAAGGATGTTTCGCCGAAGGTCAACTTTCCCGAGCTTGAACATAAGATCTTAAAGTTTTGGGCCGAAACAGACGCCTTCAAGAAGAGGGTAGCGCTCAACAGAGGGAAGAAGAAATGGTCATTTATGGATGGCCCTATAACAGCCAACAATCCCATGGGCGTCCACCATGCTTGGGGCCGAACCTATAAAGACCTTTTTCAGCGCTTTAAGGCTATGGAAGGGTATGACCTTAGATACCAAAATGGCTTTGACTGTCAAGGTTTATGGATCGAGGTTGAAGTTGAAAAAGAACTGGGGTTCCGTTCAAAACGTGACATTGAATCCTACGGTATTGCGGAGTTCGTTAAGCGATGTAAGCAAAGGGCGCTACGTTATGCGGCGGTACAAGTTGAACAGTCAATCCGCTTAGGCTACTGGATGGATTGGGATGACCCCAAAAAACTCCGTTACCTAGCGGATAGCTTAGAGAGGCCAGACCAAATAATCACCATTCAAGGTGTCGCTGGCCCAATAACAGATACCTCTGAAAGATTAGTTGGAGAACTTGGTTCTCCTAAAATCGGCGGTTCCTATTTCACGTTTTCCGACGAAAATAATTATACAATATGGTCACTTTTGAAGAAATGTCATGAACGAGGTTGGATATATAAAGGAAGAGATGTGATGCCATGGTGCCCAAGATGCTCGACAGCGCTCTCACAACATGAAATCGTGACGGAGGGGTATCGTGAGATAACACATCCGGGATTAACAGTCAGATTTCCACTAAAGAATAGACCGCATGAATCACTCCTCATCTGGACAACCACTCCATGGACCCTGACATCAAATGTTGCCGCTGCAGTTCACCCAGACCTCACCTACGTCAAAGTGAAACTTAATGATGAATACTTATATCTTGGAAAGTTTGCGATACAAAGGACTCTCGGCAACTTAAAATATAATGTCATATGCGAGCTCAAAGGCTGCGACATGGAAGGATGGACTTATGATGGACCATTTGATGAATTGCAGGCTCAGATAGAGACAGGGTCAATCAAAGCCCATAAGGTTATCATGTGGGAGGACGTAACTGAGGAAGAGGGCACAGGCATCGTACATATAGCTCCGGGATGCGGAAAAGAGGACCTCGAACTCGGAGAAAAAAATAACCTCCCCATAATCGCCCCGCTTGATGAGTTCGGAGTTTTCATGAATGGTTTCGGCCCGTACACGGGCGTCCATGCCTATGACTCAGCTAAACTCGTAATTGAGGATTTGAAGAGAAAGAACCTTCTATTCAAACTTGAGGACTATACTCATCGTTATCCAGTATGTTGGCGATGTGGAAGCGAGCTAGTTTTTCGCTTAGTCGATGAATGGTTCATCAGCATGGGTAAGAAGCTGAATAAGCCCATTGAAGAAGTCACTGAAGAAGAGAAAAGGGAGAACCTTCGATACCAAATTATAGACGTTGCTAAGCAGGTACGATGGATTCCAGAGTTTGGACTCCAGCAGGAGATAGACTGGCTTCTTAACATGGAGGATTGGATGATATCCAAGAAAAGATATTGGGGTTTGGCGCTTCCAATCTGGGTATGCTCGAAATGCGGAAGCTTTGATGTTATAGGAAGCAAGGAGGAACTGAAAGTTCGTGCAATAGAAGGATGGGAGATATTCGACGGCCACACACCTCATAGGCCTTGGATAGACGCAGTGAAGATAAGATGCGAAAAATGCGGGGGTGTTGCCACACGTATTCCGGATGTCGGAAACCCCTGGCTTGACGCTGGAATAGTTTCATTTTCAACACTTGGCTATCGAACTGATCGTGAATATTGGAGACAATGGTTCCCCGCGGATCTTGTATGCGAATCTCTCCCCGGTCAATTCAGAAATTGGTTCTACTCAATGCTGGCCATGAGCACAATAATGGAAGGCAAGCCTCCTTTTAAGGTATGCTTTGGATACGGCTTAGTGCTAGGCGAAGATGGAAGAGAGATGCATAAGTCATGGGGAAATGCAATCGAATTTGACGATGCTGCTGAGACAATGGGCGCCGACGTGATGAGGTGGATGTATTGCACAAAAAGGCCGGAAACAAACCTTCTATTTGGCTATCATAGAGCAGAGGAAGTTAAGAGGAATTTCCTTATTCCCTTATGGAATGTCTACAGCTTTTTCGTGACATACGCAAACCTAGATAAGTGGACACCTACCAACAGCGGTGCCTCAGAGTCCCCATTCATCCTAGATCGCTGGATCATCTCTAAACTGAATTTGCTCATAAAGAATGTGACTTATTATCTGGAGAATTATAACCCCTGCGACGCTGCCATCTCAATTGAGAAGTTTGTGGAGGATCTCTCAACATGGTATATTAGGCGCTCAAGAAGGCGTTTCTGGAAAAGCGAAAAGGACGAAGATAAGAGCGCTGCATATAGAACTCTTTATACATGCCTAGTAACACTAGCCAAACTTCTCGCCCCATTCATACCATTCATAAGTGAGGAAATTTACCAAAATCTGGTTCGAAGCGTAGATCTAAGTGCTCCCGAAAGTGTGCACCATAATGATTGGCCAATCAGCGACGAGAATGCCATTGACAAGGCTCTAATGGCGGACATGGATATAGTGATGAAGATATGTAACCTAGGACGCTCCGCTCGCGCCAGGTCTGGAATCAAGCTCAGACAACCTCTATTAAGAGCTGTAGTTGTAGTGGATTGCAAAATTCTTGATAGAATTAGTAGAATGAAAGACTTGATAATGGATGAACTAAATGTGAAAGAGATTTCATTTTCATCTAAAGGCGAGGAACTTCTTGATTTTACAGCGAGAGTTTTACCTGAAAAATTAGGAAAAAAGTATGGAAGTTTACTGCCAAAGATTCAAGAGGAAGTATCCAAAATGGATGCAAAGGTCTTGAAGGGTATACTGGAGGAGAGAGGAATAATAGAATTAGAAATCGGTGGAAAAGCTATTCAATTGGAAAGGGATGAAATCAAAATTGAGACGCACCATAAAGATGGATATTCGGTGTCCGAGGAAGATGGAATTATTGTTGGCGTATATATTAAGATAACCGACGATCTTAAAATGGAGGGGCTTGCCCGGGACATTATCCGACGAATACAAAATCAGAGAAAGGAAGCGAACTTTAACATCGCAGACAATATAGAAATTTATTATGAGTCTGGGCCTAAAATCACAGAAGTGTTCAATACCTTCGGGGACTATATAAGTGCAGAGACCCTCAGCGTCAGAATAAATAAAGGTGAACCACCAAAAGAAGCACACGTTTCAACATATGATTTGGGCGGCGAACATCTTAAGATAGGTCTAGTTAGGGTGAAGACTTAATATGGCAAGACCGCTTGAATCCCTTTTTCTCATACAACCTATTTTTGCACAGTTCTTTATAGCACTTTAAATCTTTTCTCTCCTTCCATCAAAGCCACGCTTAAACTTTCCCAGCTCATCCCTGATTTCTTTCAGCATCTTTAGGTCGAAAACTGGTCCATCCCTGCAAACACGATACTTTCCTATTACGCAACTGCCGCATATTCCAACTGCACAGCGCATTAAACGTTCAAGGCTTGCTTGAATTTGGATACCTTTTTCTTTTGCCAAAAGAAAAATCTTCTTGATCATTAATTCTTTTCCACAAACATATATAACGTCGTAGCGCTCTTTTGAGAGAGCTATCTCAGCCAGGTCTGCCGCAGTGCCTCTTACGCCAAGGCTACCATCCTCTGTCGCAAGCACAACATCTAAGAGATTCGTTTTGGACATCTCCTCCAACTCTTTATTGAATATAATCTCGCTCTTCGTCTTTGCACCCTGGATAAATGCTGTCTTAACTCCTAATTTAACAAGTTTCTCTGCAAGGAACATGAGGGGCGCTGCTCCTATTCCCCCTCCTACAATAAGCGCTTTACTTCCAATATGTTCGAAGCCTTTTCCGAATGGTCCCCTAATGCCAATGCTGTCGCCTTTTTCCATGCTGCAAAGTATATTTGTCGCCTCGCCCACCTTCTTCACCGTGACTGAGGACAAACCATTCTTTTGAAGTGATATGCTTAGTGGGATTTCATCTATTCGGGGTATCCATACCATCACGAATTGTCCGGGCTGAGCGTTTAAACATAGATCATCCTCAAAGTACAATGTCCTAATCTTCGCAGATTCCTCTCTGACCTCTTTTATCGTCGCTATTCTTATGCGGTTAGGATTCATGTGCCATTCCAACAATCTCTTCTACTTTCCTATAACCTTTGCTTTCAATGTAAGAGTTTATTCCCTGAGCGATAGATTGGAAGATTGTTAGATCTCCATGCGCTATTGCCGAGCCTATCTCCACTGCCGAGGCGCCTGCAAGAATAAACTCGACCGCATCTCGCCATGACCGAATACCTCCGCAACCGATTATAGGTATCCTCACGGCCTCATAAATCTCATAAACACATCTAACTGCAACTGGCTTTATTGCGACGCCTGAAAGCCCCCCGATCTTATTTGAAAGAATAGGTTTCATGGTATCAATGTCAATCGCCATCGCCTTAACCGTATTTATTGCGGTGATGGCGTCTGCCCCCGCATCCTCAGCGGCTTCAGCCAGCCTCGCAATATTAGACGTGTTCGGAGACAGTTTTGCGAATACAGGTTTTTCAACGGCGCCTTTCACATTCTTTACAACATCATAAATCATCTCTGGATCCTGCCCTATCTCAGAGCCAGAACCCTTAATATGAGGACATGAAAGGTTGAGCTCGATTGCATTCGCTCCGGAACTCTCAGCCATCGCTGCAACTTCCGCGTACTCAGTTGGAGAGAAACCATACACGCTGACTATCAATGGGGCATCTGATCTATATTTTCTGATCTCTTCAGCAAATTCTCTTATGCCAGGATTAGGCAGTCCTAGAGCATTGAGGAATCCGCATTCAACTTCGACAACTGTTGGGTTTGCATATCCCTCTCTAGGCTCTATACCAATAGACTTTGTCGTCACGGCTCCTGCGCCCGCAGAGGCTACACGCATAAGACTTTCCGCCGATATACCCAGTATTCCGGAAGCTAATATTGTCGGGTTTTTCAGGCTTAGACCTGCAAGACTTACTTGCATACTGTGTGAATTATGCATGTTTATCATCAGAGAAGAACTGACATTTTGGTATATTAGCCTTTAATATTGTATAGTTGAAGTTATCTTCATCAGCCGTATTGAATGGAAAAGGTTATTCATAGGTTAACGTAATAGTTTGTTGACCTGTGGTGAGAGACTTTTGAAATCAGTAATCGTCGTGTCCGTCTTCGGCGTTTTAGGTTTCAATGAGGATGGGAACCTAATCGAGAAGGCGCTCTTTCCAAAAGATGCTTGTAAAGCAGCTGAAAAACTGATAAAAATCGAGTCCGGAAGGGTAATAGACGAACTAGTCGAGGTAGTTGGCCATCTGAAAACCAGAGGATTTACTCCAATAGTTCTTGAGCATCCTGCGGTGGCTCAAGCGCTCAAAGAGATAATGAATGCCGAAATTTCAATAGAAAGCCCCTCAGAAATTGGAGAAAAAATTCGGGATGGACTTGAAAGTCTCGCTATCGAGCTCGGGTTTGCCAGAGACCCTCAAGAATTAAGGGAATGGATACATAGCGTTTCAACTGAAATTTCAAGAAGTAAAGTTCGATTGGCAGCAGAGAAAAGAGACCAAATAATTGTTCAAGCAATAGAGACAATAGACGAGTTGGATAGAACCATAAACCTCTTTTTGAGCCGCATACGCGAGTGGTATGGGCTGCATTTTCCCGAACTTAGCCGCATAGTGGAAAACCATGTTACCTATTTGAAGATCATACAGGAAATAGGTAAAAGAGAGGGCATAAACATTGAAAGATTGGAGAAACTAGGAATCCAGAAAAGAAATGCCCAAGAGATCGTTAAGGCCTCAATGGAATCCATGGGCTCTGACCTCTTGGATGCAGATATCTTGCAGATCCGGTCTTTATCAGGCCAAATATTGCAACTTCTAGATGTTAGATCCAACCTTGAGGACTATTTAGAGAGAATTATGAATGAAGCCGCTCCTAATCTCTCCACGTTAACAGGACCTACACTTGGTGCTAGACTTATCGCATTAGCAGGAGGATTAGAGAATCTGGCGAAAATGCCCGCAAGCACAATACAAGTTTTAGGGGCTGAGAAGGCCTTGTTCAGAGCCTTGACAAGTGGCACTCGACCGCCCAAACATGGCATAATATTCCAGCATAACCTAATTCATGGCGCAAGCCGATGGTTGAGAGGAAAGATTGCAAGGACCTTTGCTGGCAAGATCGCGATAGCTGCTAGAACTGATGCCTTCGGCGGAAATTACATTGGGGACAAATTAAAATTGGAACTTACTGAGAGAATCGAAGAGATAAAGAAGAAGTATCCGCAACCGAGAGTAAAAGAAGGACGCATTAAAAGGAAAAGTGATAAGTCAAAGGGCAGAATAGGGAAGACTGCATCCAAAGTTAAGGGATAAAAACATGAGCATAGAGGTTGAGCCCCATCCAGAATTTGCCGGAATATATTTTACCAAATTAGATGATGGCGTAAAGAGGATTACAACAAAAAACTTCTCTCCAGGGAGAACTGTTTACGGAGAAAGACTTGTCACTTACAATGGCATTGAATACAGAATTTGGGACCCATTCAGGAGCAAACTTGCAGCAGCTATTCTTAAGGGAATTAGGAAGATGCCTTTAGGTCCTGGCCAAAGAGTATTGTATCTCGGCGCAGCTTCCGGAACGACGGCAAGTCATGTTTCCGACATAGTTGGTAAAGATGGATGCGTCTATTGCGTAGAGTTTTCACCCCGATCAATTCGCGATCTTATTGATAATGTTTGCAAATATAGATCAAATATGATACCAATTTTGGCGGATGCTAGATCACCCCGGAGCTACGCATCCATCGTTCTAGGAAAGATTGACGGCATATACTGTGATATTGCGCAACCGGAACAGGCGCGCATCCTACTTGACAATGTTAGACTCTTCCTAAAAAAAGGCGGTTGGGCGCTAATTGCGGTTAAGGCCAGAAGCATCGATGTAACAAAGGAACCTGTGGAGATATATGAACGTGAAGCTAAGATCCTTGAGGAAGGGGGGCTTCGTATACTTGAGATGATCAATCTGGAACCATATGATAAGGCCCACTCCATGATATCATCTTATTATCCGTTGAATTAAATAAGCAAGAAACAATTTGTTCTATGTAAAAATAGATTCACATTACTTTAACCAGGGCGCTATCTTTTGCCCTTCCAAAAGATCCTTAAAGGTCTCCTTCTCTCTTATTAGAGCGTATCTTCCGCTCTTTACCAGAACCTCTGGACATCTTGGTCTCGAATTATAGTTTGAGCTCATTACAAATCCATATGCGCCAGCGTTCAGTATCGCAAGAATGTCGCCCTCTTCAACCTTTGGGAGCATTCTATCTCTAGCTAAGATATCCCCCGATTCGCATAAAGGTCCAGCAATATCATACTTCTCTTCTTCAGGGTCGTTAAGTTTGTTTGCAACAACTATTGGGTGGTAGGAGCCATACATGGCCGGCCTGATCAGAATGTTGAAACCTGCATCTACGCCGATAAAATTTCTGAAGGGAGTCTTTTTGAGAGTGTTGACCATTGTTAGTAAGATCCCTGCATCGCAGACAATATATCGCCCTGGCTCTACGCAGAAGAATGGATCTCCGAGATCATACTCCTTGACTTTCTCCTTGAAAATCTGGAGAGTCTTCTCGGCAAATAGATCGACATTCAATGGGCTCTCCTCTGGTTTGTATGGCACCCCGAGGCCTCCGCCAATATCAATAAACTCAAAATCAATCCCCATCTCCCTTCTAACTTTGCCTGCAATGTCAAGAAGTTTCTTTTCAGCAAGGAGGAAAGGCTCAACCGTCAAAATTCCTGAGCCTATATGCATATGTATACCGAAAGTTTCAACCCCGGATTCTTTCGCAATTTTATAGGCTTCTAGAACATCTTCCTCCCATATTCCAAATTTTGAGTCTCTACCAGCCGTGATGACATGGGCGTGGTGTCCAGCTCCAATCTCAGGGTTCACCCTAACTGAAAGTGACCGCGGAACCCTTATCTTTAGAAGCCTCTTAAGTTGAGATGTAGAGTCTATATTGATGCATACATCCCAGTCTAGAAGATATTCCAGTTCATCATTCCTAACGCTCGTTCCTGTAAAAAGTATCCTTTCCGGCTGGAAACCAGCCTGTGTAGCAAGAAATACCTCCCCTATGCTGACCGCGTCCAAATATGCATCTTCGCTCTCCAAGATTTTCAGTACCGAGAGACTAGAGTTGGCCTTCGCCGAATAATAGACCCGAATCTTATCATGGCGAACAGAAAGAACAGAATAAATCTTTCGAAAATTATTTCTGATTCTTCGCTCAGTCAATACATATAGTGGGCTTCCGAATTCTTGAACAAGCGTCTCAGATGAAACCCCATCTATGTGGAGTATTCCATTCTTGTTCTCGAAAAATTCATGTGGAAACGTGACCATTATTATTCTATCCTACACGGTTTTGGTTTTGCTGTCTACGCTTTAGATTATACCCTTTGCAACCATTAGTTCCGCGCTTAGGATCCCAGCTCCAGCCGCTCCCCTAATAGTGTTATGTCCTAGGCAGAGGTATTTGAATGTCATTACCGGATCATTTCTAATGCGACCGACAACAACGCTCATACCCCTACCTTCATCTCTATCCAACCTCGGCTGCGGTCTATCAACCTCATCTCTGACCACTATTGGCCTTCCAGGCGCTGTTGGGAGTTTTAGCTTTTGCGGTTCCCCGGTAAAGTTCCTAAACGCTTCTATTATCTCTTCCCTCGTCGGTTTTGATTCTAGCTCCACGAAAACTGTTTCGAGATGCCCATCCTTCACGTTCACTCTGTTACAACTAGCGCTTATCGGTATATTCAGCCACTCCACTCGCTCGCCATTAAATTTTCCGAGGATCTTCTTGGTTTCAATCTCAATTTTTTCCTCCTCCTTCGATATGTATGGAATGATGTTATCGATTATATCTAGAGATGCGACTCCAGGATATCCAGCACCGCTCAAAGCCTGCATTGTCGAAACGACTACCTTCTTTAGACCGAAGGGCATAAGTGGCTTCAGAGTTATAGCAAGCTGAATTGTTGAGCAGTTAGGATCGGTGGAAATGAAGCCATTCCACCGCCTTCTCCGTCTTTGGATCGGGATGAGATCTAATTGGTCCGGGTTAACTTCTGGTATAAGTAGAGGAACATCCTCCTCCAATCTATGTGCTGCAGCCTTACTTAATACTGGATACTTCGCGGCGAACTCTTCTTCAACTGGTCCAGCAAGATCTCCTGGAAGAGCAGAAAAGATTAAGTCAACTTCGCCCGCCTCTTTCACCGCTTTTATACTCGTATTAACCACAGTCATATCAGCTATGGATTCAGGCATAGGAGTCTCCATTTTCCATGGGCAAGCGTCCCGGTATTTCTTTCCAGCGGAGCGCTCAGATGCCGCTAGGACTGAGATTTCAAACCAAGGGTGCCCCTGGAGAAGTTCGATAAATCTTTGGCCTACCGTGCCCGTAGCTCCCAATATTGCAACTTTACGACGCAAGCGCATCCCTCACCACTTCAGCCGCTTCTGAAATCCTCGATTCATCAATAAATACGTTTATGGTGGCCTTACTCGTTGTCATTTCAATGATGTTAATATCTTTGGCTGCTAGGCTAGCGGATATCTTAGCAATCCAGCCTGGCGAATCTATGAAGACCGGGCTTGTTAGTTCTAATAGTGCAACCTTTTCTCTACTACTCAATGCTTTACTTACCCCCAATTCATGAAGGCGATTTAACAATTCCTTCGAATCCTCGGATGAAGTGAATATTGTAATCGTTCCTCTGCCAGTGCTAATACCGTAAATCGATCGGTTACCTAGCGCTTGAAATATCCTTCCAATCCTTTCAGGGATTATATCGCAAACCAGGCTTACTGCCATAAGCCCTTTTTTCTCTTTAATCTCAGGGTTTTTTCCATCAAAGACGCCAAGTATCTCTGTCCCACCTTTTGCCAGCCCATTATGGAAGCTGACGATTCTCAGCTTCTGTTCCGGTAGTTTATATTTTAGAGCGTCAGCCTTCAATACCTTCGCGCCTCCATGCGACAGTGCAAACATCTCGTATATGTCAAGTTTTTCCAGGGGTTTTGCCGTAGATACAACCTTTGGATCTGCGGACATAACCCCTTCGGTTTCCTTTACAAGGATTATTTCACCTGCTCGAAGACAATGCGCGATAATCATGGCGGTTGTGTCACTACCTCCTCTACCAAGGGTTGTCACGTTTCCGTTTCTATCTTTCCCAAGAAAACCGCAAACGACTACAATCTTGTTTCCCAATAGCGGTTCAATATACCGTTTAACACGCTTGCATGTCTCATTGAGATCCGGCTCTGCATCCTTAAAGTTGGAGTCGGTTATAATGGGCCAACCTTCGCAATCGGGATCGAAGTATACGGTTTCTGCCCCCATTGACCTTAGTGCAGACGAAAAGATCCGTACACTTGTCCTTTCACCCATTGAGACAATGTCCGCGTAATCTTTATCATTGATCCCGCCTATCTGCGACATAATGTTGATAAGGTTATCCGTTGCGGTTCCCATCGCTGAGACGACTACCACAATTTCTTTATAGCCTGAGTTAAGCACCATCTCCGCTGCCCTTTTTACTTTCTCGCCTGTCGCTAGGTCTGCGCCTCCAAATTTTATCACAACACGTTGATCAAAGGTCATTCTGCAATCCCCAAATTTTTCCGGATAATGGTAGTATTAACAGAACCCAAGTATATCATCCATACTGTAGACTCCAGGTTTCGTCTGTTTACTAATCCACTCTACTGCGTAAAGAGCCCCTTGAGCAAAAACCCTGCGGGAGAATGCGACATGTTCGACGCGGATCATCTCATGTGGTCCAGCAGCTATGACATCGTGAATGCCGGGGACGCCTCCAGCTCTCACTGACAGAATTTCAAGTTCTTCACGTTTCCTCGGCGCTATACCTTCCCTCCCATACACAACAGAACGATAGCCTCTAGCCGGCGTTATGGCATTTCCAAGGGCCTTAGCGGTTCCGCTTGGAGCATCCTTCTTCCCTATATGGTGCACTTCAGTTATACTAAAGTCGTAGTCGGCAGGGAGCATTGTCAATACCTTCATCATTCTTAGTACGACATTAACACCTATAGCGTAATTAGGTGAGAATACTGCTGGTACCTTTTTTGAGACTTCATCCTTCAGCTTCTGATACTGTTGTTCCGTAAATCCGGTTGTACCCATAACGATGCGTTTTCCAAGATTTGCTACGGCCGGAATATTCGACATCTCCGCATCAGGGGTGGTGAAGGAAACATAAACATCTGCCTCTTTAGTTGCTACATCGATTTTTGTGGGATCCACTATGATTGTGTCAAGTCCGCATATTCCAGCCTCACGCAAAGTCTTTCCAATCTTCGGGCTATTCGGCGCCTCCACCGCGCCTACAACAGCAAATCCTCTTGTTACAGCCTCCTCAATGACCGCTCTTCCCATTCTTCCATCTGCGCCAGCAACACAAATCTTAATCATAGAAAAGACCTCTCCAGTACCTCTCTCTATATAGTCTTTTGCTTAAATCTACGTCAAAGAATTCTTCTATCGGAGCTAATATTTCAGGCGTCTTTTCATAAACCGTTCTCGCGGTATTAAGCACCACTTCGAATCCTTTTCTCGTCATTTTTCCCAGAGGCCGCCTACATGGCCCTGCAGGCATACCTAGAAGATTCATTAGAGTCTTGTAGGGCAGGGGGTTCCTAGCTCTGCATTGTACGGGCCCATATGGCGTCTCTTCTTCTGTCCTAACCGTGACAATTGAGAATAGTGGCTTAAGTATTGAATTCTGTCTTTCAAACTCTGTCATATTACCTTCTAATGCCGTTCGGGTAAACTTTTGTACTGGACCAGGGGCCACATTGGAAGCGACTGAGATGACCCCGCTTGCCCGAATTGATTGATCCTTCATCATCTCGAATGTTTTGTCATCGTCCCCGGAGAGAATATCAAAATCTTCTCCACATAGCTTTCGTGTAAGTCTCATATTGTCAAGATTTCCAGTAGCCTCCTTCACCGCGTTTATATTGTCGAATTGTTTGTGAAGAATCGCTAAGTCCTGAGGAAGAAGTTGAGTCCCAGTTCTTCCGGGAATCACGTATGGAATGATTTGAACATCAGGGAACTCGGTTGCTATTGGTTCTATGTATTCCCTTCTTATCTCTAAGGAACTTGGACCATTATAATATGGGTCGACAAGAAGTATGCATTTCACGCCATATTCAGAAACTATCCTTGTCCCCTCAATTGACTCCTGTGTATTATTGCTTCCTGTGCCACCGATAGCAAGACATTTTTCTCCGCAGAGATCATAGACCATTTCTATGACTTTTAAATGTTCTTTCCATGTTAATGTGGGACTCTCGCCAGTCGTTCCTACGGCAAGTATCCCACTGACACCCTGCTCTATCTGGAATTCTACAAGTCTCTTCAGCCCATCATAATCAACTCTGCCATTCTTCGTCATAGGCGTTATTATCGCCGTATAACACCCTTTGAATCTGCTCTCCAACCATTTGCACCTCTTAGGTGAAAGGTTTGCCAATACATATTTATTTTTTTCGTTCTTATTTTACGATAATCGTAACTTCCTAGACATTGATTAAATATACAATAATCCTTTTATCGATCTAAAACAAAAACAGATGTATTTCAAAACCCTAAATTGCGGGGATACGGCTTGCGGACGGAGTGGTTTAATCAGGCACGTTTCGGGATGTTTATTCATTGGGGCCTTTACTCACTATTGGCTCGGGGTGAATGGGTTCGCTACCATGAGAGAATACCGTTTTCCGAGTATAGGCGACTAGCATCAAAGTTCAATCCAAGAAGATATCGACCAGAAGAGTGGGTCAACCTTGCACAAGAGGCAGGAATGAGATACATGGTTCTGACCGCGAGACATCACGATGGCTTTTCTTTGTTCGACAGCAAAGTCTCAGACTTCACCGCACCGAAAACAGCAGCCAAACGCGACCTAGTGGCGGAATATGTCGAGGCATGCAGAAAAAACGGGATGAGAATAGGTTTCTATTATTCTCTCCTCGATTGGCGATTTAAAGCATACTTCGAAGGGCCTCAAAAAGATCCTGAGGGCTGGTCAAAATTTCTCGAATATGTTCATACACAAGTTAAAGAGCTCTGCACTAACTATGGAAAGATTGACATATTATGGTATGATGGAGCCTGGCCATGGAGTGCTGAAGACTGGCGTTCAGCCGAGTTAAACGAGATGGTGAGGAGACTACAGCCAGATATCCTAATAAATGACCGATCGAAAATTCCTGGAGACTTTAGCACACCCGAGCAGAGGATATCTCCTCCGCCTGAACCAGACCGTATGTGGGAAACATGCATGACGATGAATGATAACTGGGGATATTCGGCGGCGGATCGGAATTATAAAAGTGTGAGAAGGCTCATTATGAACCTTGTTCAGTGTGCCAAGGATGGAGGAAATTATCTTCTCAACGTCGGTCCAAAGGCCGATGGAACGATTCCTACAGAATCCATTACAAGATTAAAGAAGATTGGTAAATGGATGAGGGCAAATGGCGAGTCAGTTTATGGAACAGAAAGATGCTGCCAATTCTCAAACACAGTCGGTTTAATGACGGCGAAGGGCAATATTGCCTATCTCCATGTTTTTCGTTGGCCAGGAAGTAAAATAACAATTTCCTGCGTGAAGAATAAAGTCTTATCAGCGAAACTACTAGCAAACGGAGAAAAAGTCAAGTTCGAGCAGATGGAAGACCGAGTTACATTTAGGAACCTGCCCAAAAAAGCACCAGACCCATTGGATAGTGTGATATCTATTGAATTTGATGGCAAACCAGAAGCTCTACCCCACTTTCGTTACATTCCATGAAAATCTGCCAGACAAAGGATTCAAAAAATGCAAATTCATTAAAGATGAGAAAATAGAGTTCACGATATAAAAAATGATGAGCCATAGTTGAACTTATTATCTCTATTGTTTAACAAGCACAATAACATTGGGCAGTTCTTTTTCTTTGTTAGGATAAGTAACTCGAATTACATCCTTAAATCCGAACTGAGGGTCATCTTTAGTGAGGTTAAATATAGCCTTATAACGCGAGGTTCCAGCTGTATCTTCGAAGATAAGAACAGTCCCATTTACGGTAACATTATAGGTGCCTCCAGGAAATTCGGCAGTCAAATATGTACCATAAAAAGGAGTTGGACCATAATAAGCGCCAGCAACACGGGGGTGGGGGAGCGGCAGTTGGGGCGGATAATTCGGACCTAAGGTGCAATTTGGGGCCAACCGAAAGCTTTTAATCTCAACCCACCCTTGCTCAACATAAACTTCGCTGCCAACATGCTCTATTATTAGGCAGAAGTAAGCTTCATACTCAGTCCATCTCTCTCCGCTCACCGGATCAATCGAATAATACTTTATAAGGTATGGAGAACGCCAGTAACCATCAAATGGTCCTTCATTCAAACTCTCAGCCCTAAATAAGGTCAATTGCGTCGAAACTACATAGAACATAAATGCTAAGAAGAACAATAAGATAAAAAGAATACTCTTTCTATTAAATGAGAAACTTTCTTTTGGTTTATCTTTGGCATCTGAGACTTCACTGTCGAACATTTTTTTTCCCTATTCGCTTGAAAAACTATATTTTGATTCAAAGTTATAAGTTTCTCCTTTCGATTCACGAATCTTAATCTAATTTCATTTTGACCGGTACGATTTTCGCAAAGATTTTTATTGCGAAAAATGGTTATCATAACTTGTGGATTCTATTGATTATGAGATTTTAAAGATTCTCAAGAAGGATGCCAGAATAAAATATGTTACAATCGCAAAGATTGTTGGTCTTAGTGAAGGAGCTGTTAGGAGAAGAATAAAGAAAATGTTGCAGGAGAGAGTTATCAGAAGATTTACAATCGAGACCCCACTTGGGTTTGAGGGGATAGTACTAATTAGGACAGAGCCTACTAGGACCAAGGATGTCGTGGCAAAATTAAGGAAAATTGCCGATAAGGTTTTTGAGGTTTCTGGAAGCCATGATATAGCGGTATTCATACAGGCAGATACGATGGAAGATCTTAATAGAAAGATAGATGATATAAGGAGGATTCCCGCAGTCCTAAATACCAACACCCTTATAAAATTGAAGGATTAGAAACTCAAAGCGCATTTAGGGCTTTGTACATCCGCTCATATGCGCTTGAGAACTTTTCATCCTTTGCTAGATTCTCACGTATGTCAATGCATATTCTCTTAAAGCTGTCCAGATCTTTCTTATCAATTAAGTCCTTCATCATTCTAGCCCTATCAAAGAATTTCTCAAGAAACCTAATTGTATATGGGTTATCTGCCTGTAAATGGGCATAAAACGCTGGATCCTCGCTCATCACGCCCTCGCTTATCACCAGTTGAAGAGTGAATGTGGTTCCTCCAAGTCTTTTCAGGAGGTTTATATCCTCCTCTATAATGGTAGATGCAAAAATGATGTTCACAAAGTGAGTTAGGGAGAGGGTTAACGCCATCACTTTGTCATGTTCCTCGGAATCAACAATTATTAATTCCAAATCTGGAAAAAGATTCTTGGCCCTTACCAATTCACGCGATGATTCCTCTACGGGTATTAGCGCCGCTCTTCCACCTTTGAAGCTTTGGGCGCCAGGCCCGAATAATGGATGAAGAGATATCACGCAGACCCCCTTTCCCGCAATTCTTCGCAACTTCGGCATAATTCCAGATTTGACTGAAGATATCTCCACCAGTGTAGTTGAAGGTTTTATCCTTTGAGAAATTTCATCCAGCACGTAAGGCATAACATTAATCGGTGTCGAAAGAACTATAGTCTCAGCTGACTCAACAGCCGCTACGTTATTTTCAGCAAACATCGCCCCAATAGAATCAGCAAACAACTCGGCCTCGGCCTGTCTAATGTCGGATATGAGGACTTCAAATCCACGGTCTATGAAGTACTTGCTGAGCAGTTTTCCCATTCTCCCAGCTCCGCCAATCACGGCTATTTTCAACTCTGACCCCCCTTTCTCATTACCTCCTTTTGGACCTTTTTTGACTCAGCAATGAGTAGATTAAAAAGCCTCTCACAAAACTCTTCTTCTAAACAATATTCACGGCATCTTTTTAGAACTTCTTTTCTAAGATCCTCTTCTATCCTCGAATCTTCTAGAGGAATCTTCTCCTTAGCTTTTATTTCGCCTATCTTTTTCGCAACCCTCAGTCTCTCTCCACACAACTTAAAGATCTCGCAAGTAATCTCCTTCATTCTTCCCCTTAACTCATCCAATGTTCCTTCTTGACGCAAACCTGATTCTTCCATTAAACATTTACCTACAAATAATAGGTTCTCAAAATTTATAAAATTTAGAATTAAGGCAGCGTTTATTGCATATCTTTCAACGTAAATTATTTTAATAGCCCCTTAACAAGAGGATCTGATGCATAAGTAAGATCAAATATGATATTGTAAGTCTTAATATCTTCACTCTTTATTGGTCAGAGGACTCTAAATAATTATCTAATAAAATAAGAGAAGACAAATATTTTTATTATTTGATGGACCGTAACTGCCGGAAGGTAGTAATTTTTTTACATAAGTGCGAGACAGGATTTAACATACCTATTTCATTTTTATGCTTCTGTCATTCCGAGCTTTCCTTTAATGCACCCTCATATTTCTCAAATAATAATTCAAGCGCCCTTCTGAATGCTTCAGCTCTACTCGAAAATATCCTTTTCACTTCAATAAGCTGCTCAAGTTTTCTTAGATACTCATTTGAGATGCCTAGCTTAACCACGATCTCCTCATAATCCTTTGTCTCGCTTTCTTTTTCTCCCAACGGTATTACCTCATCGGAGCTAATTCTACTAATTTATTTTTATCTTTTGTCTATATAAGGGTTGTTGAAAAGGAACCTTTCTAATAACTTTTTGGTTCACTAAAGTTATTAGTGAATAAATCAATTTAATATACCTTTTAGCACTATCTTTTAATATAGAGTTCACCTTACGATAAACCAGGTGTTTACCTTTAGAAAACCTTAAATACACATGATGTCACAGTATATGGCGATATAACAAAAATTGGGAAAAGGGTATGCATATGGAGAAAAGTGTTGAAGAGATTGTAAAAAGAGCCGTTTCAGAAAAGACTATTGAGGATATTGCCAGAGAAGCTATTCCAGCAATTTCTGTGCTGGGCGTTGGTGGGGCAGGTTGCAACATTGTTTCATGGATGAAGGAGAAGGAAGTCGCTGGGGCTAAGATCTATGCATTGAATAGCGATGCAAAGCACTTAAGCATAACAAAGGCTGACAAAAGAGTTCTTCTGGGCTACAATGTTACAGGCGGGCTTGGATGCGGAGGGTTCCCTGAGATGGGTTCGAAGGCAGCTGAGGAAAGCGCTGAGGAGATTGAGAGGCTCATCGCAGGGTCAGGCTTAGTATTCATTACAGCTGGTCTTGGAGGAGGAACAGGAACAGGCGCTTCACCAGTTGTAGCCAAGATTGCTAAGGACATGGGTGCACTGACGCTGGCTGTTGTCACAATTCCATTCCAAGTAGAACGTGCAAGACTTATTAAAGCAAAGGAAGGTCTCTCAAGGCTCGTAGAGGCTTGTGACGCAGTGATTGTGATAGACAACAATAGACTGAGAAAGGTCGCTGGTAACCTTCCATTATCTGAGGCCTTTGGAGTTGCTAACGAGCTTATAGCGACGTTCATAAAGAATATCTCCGAAACAATCGCGATTCCAAGCTTAGTTAACTTGGACTTTGCGGATCTCAAAGCGATCATGACTGGAAGCGGAGTCTGCGCAATGGGGGTTGGAGAGGGAATGGGAGACACAAAGGTTGAAGACTCAATCGAGAAGGCGCTTAATACACAGCTACTCGACATCGGTGACATAAAGAAATGTGAAGGAGCATTGGTACACATCGAGGGCGGCGACGATATGACATTAGAAGATGTTACGAGAGCAGGAGAGATTGTTGTGAACAGAATCTCGCCAACTGCAAGGGTTTCTTGGGGCGCACGTGTGAACAGCAAGATGCAGGGATCAATGAGAGCAACAGTGGTTCTGGCAGGTGTCGAAAGTCCGTTCCTAGTCGAGGGACTTGCCCCCTTCGGTGGACTTAAGCCGGCAGGAGAAAAACTGGAAGTAGAAGTGGCTAAGCAGCCTCCAGCGGAAGCGGAAAAGAAGAAAGGCCTATTTGGAAGAATGTTTGGTTAGATTTGGAGCTGCGGCTTTTAGCCGCAGCCCAGATTTTTGAGGTGAAAAAATGACAGATATAATAATCTCCGCGATTTTGGTGTTCGCCGTTATAGCTCTCGTAATCTTGATAGTAGCGACTTTCAAGGCTTTCAGGTCACCGACGATATTTTATGCTTCTGGAGAGAAGTCAGATGAATTAATCTCTAGGCTTAGCTGCCCAAGGTGTCGATCTAGAAGTTTGAAGGCAAGCGGCCCCTACACAATTGAATGTGAAAGTTGCGGCTTCACCTTTAGCGTTGGAGTAGTGAAGGCTAGAGAAGCCTAATTATTTCCCTCTATATTTTACAAAAAATTTTTTATTAAACTAATCACTATTAGAGAGTGTAATATTGGATGTTCTTGTTTAAGATGTAGGAATTTTTATAGTTAATTTTAAATCGGTCTTTCTAGCTCTTTTATTGACATTTGAATCAAAGTTGGCGCATATGCATACGAAGCGATGTCCAAAATGTCTATTACCTGGTTACGGGGATCTGCACTACCGTTTATACTATTGAGATTAGTGCCAAAACTCCATACTGATCGATGCGAACTAGGTTTTTCTTCAAATCTTCCCCCAATAAAGTCGGATTTGTCGGTGTGAGTTGCATGCTAGGAATATACAAGACCATCAGTGTTTTCAAGCAATCGTTGGCAGCTTACCTTTTCAACATATTTGGTCTTCTAGCCGGGATAATGGTTGCATACAATTTTTGGATATTGACAATGGTTCCTTGGGGGATGATTATTTACCCACAGATTCTTAGCGCCCGAGGTGTTATCGGCGGCATACTATCTGGACGCTTAGGCACGGCTCTTCATCTGGGAACAATTTATCCTAGATTGAGAAAAAACACTAAAAGCTTCTATTTTCTCCTCAAGGCCATGACCGTCTTAACAGTAGAAGCAAGTATAGCGATGAGCCTCTTATCTATAGTGTTCGCAGAAATTTTGAGCGGCGCAGGTATTTATGATGTTTTTCCAATTCTGGGCGTAGTTTTGGCTACCATGACCCTTGCCCTAGCAATCGTTTCACCACTAACTGTTTCTGTTTCATTTCTTTCTTTCAGGTATGGTCTAGATCCTGATGTAGTTCTCTATCCCATCGAGTCTACTGTAGCTGATTGCCTAATCACCTTGTGTTATCT
>JANXEA010000010.1 GCA_025059045.1 Candidatus Bathyarchaeota archaeon
AATTTCTCATTAACCACTTCCGTTGCCTTCTGAGAAAGCTCTAACCTTTCCGGATCAATATCTACGAGACATAGCTCCCCACAGTCAAGCCCAGGAATCTGGAAGATGTCCTTACTGAGAACTGGGACGAAGCCGCTTCCAGCCCCAAGATAAGTAATCTTAATCATGCTGGTTCAGCTCCACACCATTCGCTAAGAACTTTATGCGATCTTCTAAATAGTCTTTCATCCTCTGAGCTCGCCTAAAAATCGTTCAGCATGCGAAATGGACGGCTAAAGTTCGTTAAATCAGCGGCTATAATAATATGATGTTGCCCCTTCACGTTGATACTGGTAAAAAAGTCTTCAAGGTTAAACTATTCATTGCTCATGCCATTTTCTTAGCGCTGTTCTGTATATTCTCCGCCGCCATCCACTCTCTCGTCTCCTCAATGCGAACAAGTATATGAAGCCCCATCGTTATCACCGTGAAGATTAGAGCTATGAAACCGCATAAAATTATAGCCGCCAAGAACTCCCTGAATAGAAACATAAATACTATGTTTATGCATGCCATTCCTTCGGTTATGAACATGAGTAGCGTGAAGTAACGCTTGTACCCAAAAGAGGAGCAAAGCTTGAACAGTTTTTCCTTTAAGTCCATGATCAAATATTCAGGCATAACATGTATTTAAAATATTGGTTGCAACCCTGTATTCTAAGCCTAATATTTTCGGCATGGTATATGCGGATTAACCATGCACTTTGATGCCTCTTACAGGTGGCAACAACCCATTCTTATCAATAACACTTTTTATTAACTATACCTATTGGGCTGTTATGATCCCCTCAAGATTCGCGGCGCTCATCGCTGTCTTTGCCTCATTACATGCCATTCTATATTTAATGTCATTTGGGCTCTGGAGAAACTGGGCCATCTATCTTGAACCACTTGAGGGAATCATACTTGGTCCATATGCTGGGGCATTTACCGCGCTGATAGGAGGGGCCATCGCCAGATCCATCAGACCCAATGAATACCTGGTCTTCGGCATAGTCGCTGAGCCTATAGGTGTACTTGCTACTGGATTCTTAGCCAGAGGCAAATGGCGCGGGGTCCTCCTCCTCTACGCGTTTATGCTTCTAGCCTATTTCATGCACCCAATAGGAAGATCGCTTCCCCTCTGGGCGATCATTGATATTATCATAGCACTCGTCTTGATCTATCCGATTGCCAGAATGATGAAAAATGTTAGTTGGGATAACTATAGGCGCCTAACCATAGCCATTCCGCTAATCTCATTCATCGGCACCGTCACAGATGCTCTTGCAAGAATCTTCCTCCTGGTTCCATTGAATCTTTACACGATCTTTGGGCTGACCCAAGAAGCCTTATACTATGTCTTCGCAGCCGGGGCCATTGACTCATTCATAGAAGACTGTATTGCAATCATCATCTCCATTTTGGTTACTGTTCCAATCATCAGCGCAATTCGCAGAGTTCCAGCTTTTAGATCCTTATGGCCATCCTCTTAAGTTTCTCAACAGTATATCACAAAAAGTCTTGATCAATTCCAGATCCTTAATGCAAGGGATACGTTGAAATTCTTGCCTTCTTATGTTTATAACAAGATTACTCCCTCATACACCTTCTCCGCAGGACCCCTCATTAATATGCCTTCAATTTTATACTCAATAGCTAGGTCTCCGCCGAGCAGATGGACAATGCATTTTGGCCCCAATTTTCCTATGGCGTTCCCGGCCGCGACTGAGGCGCAGGCCCCTGTCCCGCATGCCAGGGTCTCCCCTACACCCCTCTCCCAAACGCGCACACTGATTTCATCCATCTTCAAGATCTGAACAAACTCCACATTGATTCTGCTTGGAAAAATAGGGTGATTCTCAATTTTCGGCCCGATTTTTTCGACGGGAAAATCCTTAACGTTGTCGACGAATATTACGCAATGCGGGTTCCCTAGGGAGAGGCATGTCGCCTTAAACAGGGCTCCGTCCACTTTTAGGCTCTCATTTATAAACCTACCTTTCCCCAGAACTGGTATCCTTTCTCTCTCCCAAATAGGCTTACCCATGTCAACAGTTGCTGATAGAACTTTCCCCTTCTCCGTTTCCAGCCAGACCCTTCTAACCCCAGCAAGCGTTTCCACAGAGATTTCTTCTTTCTGAACTATCCCATTCTCGTAGCAATACTTAGCGAAGCATCTTATCCCATTTCCACACATCTCCGCTTCGCTTCCGTCAGCGTTGAATATTCTCATCTTGACATCCGCCACCTGTGAGGGTTCAATTAGAAGAAGCCCGTCAGCCCCTATGGAGAATCTCCTCCTGCAGATACAGCGTGCAACATTGCTGAGAATCTCTTCAGCCAGAAGCCCCGACCTATTATCTATTAGCACATAATCATTCCCTATCCCATGCATCTTCCAGAATGGAATGCGGATCCCCTTAGACATTTATCCACCTCAAACAATAAGTTAAATCTTTAATGAACTTGAGAAATCCTGCATCAACATTTTATGAACATTGGCCTCCATTTTTTACCCCTCACATAAAATCGATGTACTGGCCAATGCCAGCGGACACTGCCTTATCGTAGACGAGTTTCGCAGTTGCAGCGTCTTGGATGGCTAAACCAGACGAGGCGAAGACCGTTATTTCTCGGTCCGATGTTCTTCCATCCTTAAGACCAGCTACCACCTCGCAAATATCGCCCCAGATGTCTCTCTCAGATATTAACCCCCTAGAATAGGGGACATTAACCTCGCTTGAATGGAGACCCTGCTCCCAATCATCAAGAACAATCTTGGCGTTTTTCAGGATCTTCGGGTCTAGCTCCTCCTTACCAGGCGCATCTGCACCTATACATGAAAAATGCTGTCCTTCTGACACCCATTCGTACGAAACGATTGGTCTTCTAGACGGCGTTGTTGTAACAACAATGTCCGCTCCAATTACAGCTTCTCTAACTTTCTCGACCGGGGTTATCTTCACAAAATCAGCGTACGCCTCGATTATCCCCTCAATAAGTTTCTCCCTCGTTGAGTCAGGTCTACTCCAAACTTTCACCTCATCTAGGCTTTCATAAACCGTGAGAAGAGCTTGCAGCTGGGTTTTGGCCTGCGTCCCAGCACCGACGAGACCTACAATCTTAGGTTCTTTCCTTGCCAGATATTTTGCGGCAATACCTCCGGCTGCGCCTGTTCTCACCGCTGTGATTCGGTTTCCAGACATTATCGCTAGCGGCATGCCAGTTCTAGGCTCGATCAGGATTATTGTTGCCATGACCGTTGGAAGACCGTGCCTCACTGGGTTGTCAGGATGGGAGTTCACAATCTTAACTGCGGATATGTCTAGCCTCTCAAGATAAGATGGCATCGATCTAAGGTCGCCGCCGTACCTATCATATATCAGGAACTGCTTTGATGGCATCTGTACATGTCCCAGGCCCTTCTCTTTAAAGGCCGCTTCTACAGCCTTAATAGTCTCCTCCATTGACAGTAAAGGCTCTATATCCCTCTCAGTCAGAATAAGAACCTTCAATTCTATATTGTCCTCTCAATTGGTATCCCATGAGAGGGATCCCTCACAACCTTATAGAACTCTTCAAGCAGCCTCCTCGTCACAGGTCCAATCTTGCCCTCTCCAATAACACGTTTATTCACCTCTCTTATCGGCATGATCTCCGCGGCGGTTCCAGTCATAAATGCCTCATCAGCGCTGTAAAGCTCAGCCACCGTGATTGCCCTCTCGATGACTGGGTAGCCGAGTTTCTCAGCAATCTTCTTCACTACGCTCGCCGTGATCCCGCAGAGGGGGCCGCTTGAGGGGGGAGGCGTGAACAGTCTCCCATCCTTCACGATGAATATATTCTCGCCTGTAGGTTCGCAGATGCATCCATGCGTGTCTAGGATTATGGCCTCATCTGCCCCAGCATTGTTAGCCTCGATCTTGGCTAATATGCTGTTCAAGTAGTTCAACGATTTTATCTCATGGGTTGTAGCGTCGACAGGGTCTCTCCTAGTCCAAGAGATTATCATGCTCATGCCGCGGTTCCTCTTCTCGTCATCGTAAAGTTTGAGCATAGGAACCGCGATGATTATTATGGTTGGTCGGGGGCATTTCCTCGGGTCTAAGCCTAGATCGCCAACACCTCTCGTGACTACTAGGCGAATGTAAGCATCCCTCAGCCCATTCACCCTTAAAGTCTCAAGGACGGCTTGAATCATCTCTTCCTTGCTTAATGGAATCTCAAGCATGATCGCGCGGGCTGAATTGTAGAGGCGGTCTATATGCTCCTTCAGCTGGAAGACTATGCCATTATACGATCTTATCCCCTCAAAAACGCCGTCGCCGTAAAGGAGACCATGGTCGAACACCGATATCTTGGCTTCAGACTTTGGATAATACTTGCCATCTATATAGACGAGCGGTTCTCTCTCTGACAAAAGATGCACCTCACACTTGGATCTAGATAATCCTCAAATTTATTTTTCTTTTTCTATCGAGGACGGATGAGACTGTATCTATCCATAGAAACGCGGTCTCTTAGAAACGGCCATGGGCAGAGAAAGTGGCATGAAGGGCTTTCCCTTCGTAATACTCTTTATCTCAGCAATAAGATCTTCGAGTTTCATCATTCTTATTCTACTGGACTGCCCAGCCCTACTTAGACGACGATCTCGAACAGCAAGATTTCCGGTCTCCACCTCTCTCTTTCCGACGACGACGATATAGGGGATCCACTCCATCTCAGCCTCCCTAACCTTCTTCTGCATCGTCATCTGCCTATCATCCCAGTCAGCTCTAATGCTTTCCTCAGAGATCCTAATCGCAATACTCTCAGCATCGCCATAAAACTCTTCGGACACCGGGATAATCCTCACCTGGGTCGGGGAGAGCCAGAGTGGCAGCATCGGGGCCTTGCCGTTCTGCTGATCCATGTAAGCCTTTTCCAGAATTGCGTATATGTCCCTCTCGATCGCTCCGCTTGGTGAGCAATGAAGGATCAGCGGATTCACTTTTTCGCCCTTCTCGTCGACAAATGTTATTCCATATCTGGCCCCATTCTCTATGTCTATCTGGTCTGTTGAGAGG
This sequence comes from Candidatus Bathyarchaeota archaeon, assembly GCA_025059045.1. NCBI lineage: Archaea > Thermoproteati > Candidatus Bathyarchaeota > Candidatus Bathyarchaeota archaeon. The sequence goes on from JANXEA010000010.1 coordinate 5,091, forward strand.
GCGGAGGCTTTGCCGAGACTATCAACAAAGTTTATCTCCCATTTCAGGATGAAATAGAAGAATCGCTCCTCCCACATCTCTACCAGAGCCGGTTTCCCGAAGATCTTCACAATCGAGACTATGAAATCCCTATTATCCTTATAGAAATCCTTGGTGAATCTTATGGCCAACTCGCAATCATCTCTTGTCAACTCAAGACCCTCAAGAGTCTCAAGGCTCAGCCTGAACCTCCTTACAAATTCCTCTTTCGCTTGGTTTATATCCGCGCATAGGGCGTGGCAGTCTGGCATTGTGAAGCTCCTAAGCCTCCTCAGCCCGGCAAGCTCACCGCTCTTCTCTCTCCTGAAACTGTATCTCGTCAACTCATAGATCTTTAGTGGCAGTTGGCGATAGGAGATCTGCGCGTCATGCGCCAGCAGGAACTGACCGAAACATGCGCTGAACCTCAGGAAAAACTCCTTGTCGTCAGATTTTAGTATGTACTGCCGTGCGGGAAACCTATGTAGATAACTCGCTAGGCTTGGATGTTCCAGATCATACATTACCGGCGTTTCAACTTCCATCCCGCCATATGCTATCACCTTCTCTGTGACGTAACGTTCAATAAGAGACTTGACGAGCCTACCCTTAGGATACCACCTGAAGTTCCCCGAGTCGCTTGCGGGCTCATAATCCGCCAACTCAAGTCTCTTCATAATGTTTACATGCGGAGGAACCTGCTGGACCGCTCTCACCTTAGAAATTTCATATTCTGCAAACTTCTTGAGATTCTCATGCCCAGTAAAATTGAACTCGTCAACTGGAATGAGATCGCCATCAGGCTTGAGGATATACCAATAAGACCTCAGTTTCTCCTCAGCCTCTAAGGCCTTGGATACAACCTCAGCCTCCCTTTTAACGCCGGAAGATATAGTTTTAAACTGTTCCGCAAGCGGGTGGCCCTTGATCGATATGGAGAACTGCTTGCACCATCCGAACGGCGCACGATAGGTCTCGATGCCCTTTTCTTTGGCGTATGCCTCCATCTCCTTAAGAATACTGAGCGCATCGCTTGGACTTGCAAGTTCGCCGCTAAGGTGAGCGTATGGGTATAGGAGAATCCTGTTAACCTTTACCTGGTCCAGGTAGCCTTTAACCTGATCTATCGCTTCTCTCGCTGTCTGAGGGGAATCCCCTTTTTCAACACAGGTGAAGAGGACTACTAGCTCCTCTATTCTGCTGGTCTCCTCTTTACACTCCTCGGCTGAGGGTATCTCCTTCTTGATTGGGCGATACTCAATGAAGTCTGAGTGAAGTTGAAGTATTCTCAATAGGTAAGCCCCATTGGGACCATGCAGCAACCAGTCTTATGCTTAATCCTAGAATAAAGATTTTTTGTTCGACTGGACGTAAGATGAACAGCCGGCTTCAGGAGACTGAGAGCACCAGTTGATCAATAGGTCTTGCCGATCTAGATAGCCTAAGAGAGGAGATTATTAGATTAAAAATACTTTCTTTGTCCCATTCTCTTCCCCAGTCATTATATAGAAGTGACTTTCCACTTTCATGACATAAATAAACGCCTATGCTGTAAACGTTCCCTCTCCTCTTAACAATTCTGCTTATGCCGGAGACTTCAGCAGCCTCGATTACGGCCTCCATAATAACTCTCTCCCTTTTCGGATCCCCTCCAATGTGTGGGGTAAGAATCAGAAATTCAGCCATCTTTATTGCACCCATCCCAAACTGGAGTCGAATAATATTTAAAGAATCTGTGAAAAATGGGGGAGGGGTCCACAAGTCAGCATGGTCGATCTTTTATTATGCGGAGCGAAAGGGGCTCCTTAAATGATTTGCCTACTGTAACCTGTAGCGCCACTTATCCACCATTCTATCTTTTCTAGTAGCCTTCTTATACTCCTTGTAATGGTCTTTGCAAAGGTATACGCGTCTCGCCATTTGCACTTTGATACCTGCAGAGGTCACATTTTCTAGAGGTAACGATCTTACAGCCTCCTTCTCACAGTTTTCCACGCTACATATTGTCCCTTTAGATACTCTGCCCAATTTAACCGCCATTCTATTAGGCTACTGAGAAACTAACTGTTGATTATTCACCTTAAAAGAGTTTTCCAGAAACTTTATGCGCACAAAAGTCGACTCATGCAATTAAGGACTGCAGAAAATCATTCATCGCTTTACATAGGCATCAGCAGTATGTCCGGTTCTTCGATTGACAGCCACTTCATAATCCATGGAAAGGCTTTGCAGCCGCTTACCTCATGACCACCATCGAATAAATCTAGGGCCAGTCTCTCCCCAACATTGAGGAGATGATAAGCTTTTTTCGTCTCCAAATAGGCCTTAAGCACCCCATTTATGGGAAAGATTGGATCATTAATGCCTGCCTCTATAAGTAAGGGTCTCGGCGCAATCAACGAGGCGATGTCGTAGATTTCTGCATACATCAACAATGCTGGCACATAGTTGCAGATGCAATGGTTCATTGCGAGTATACTATCGAAGAATGTGCAGAAAGACCCGCTTAGGACTGAAACCCTGATCCTTTCATCAATGGCCGAAGCATATAGTAATGTTGTTCCGCCAGCGGATAATCCCATCCCGCCTATTCTCCTCGCGTCAACCTCGCTTCTCTGCTGTAAATAATCTATTATTTTCATCACGTCCCATACTCTAAACCCGACCATAGAGGATCCGAGCATAAAAGCCCAGACGGTCGCTAGATGGCAAGAGTTATTCCTCCTTCCCTTCCTAACATCTTCAACATTTCTTCTCTCCCCAAATGCAAACTGGTCTGGAACCGCAACTAAAAGACCCATCCTAACAAGTTGAACCGCAAAATCTTTATAGATGCCCTCGGGGCTGTCCCGGAATTTTCCTTCCTCCGTTATGCCCGAAATCTCATCTTTTCCATATCCGTGGCCATGGAGCGCGATGACAGCTGGAGCCTTGCCATTAATATTCTCGGGTATGAGGATGTAGAGGGGCGCCCATAAATGAGGTCTCGTCTCAATGAGTACTTTCTGCATAAGAAAACCTGGGCGGCTTACCTCCGAAACAACTTTGAAGTTAATCTTGAATCCTTCGGGGAGATTTAGAAGCTCCGCTAACTTACATCTAAGTTTTGGCCTCCAAAGCAACCACTCCTCGATGTCTGACGCTTGAAAACCGAGGGTTCTAGTTTGCTTCTTGTAGATGCTTCTAAAATATGATTGAGGCTGGAGCAGTCTTTTCATGAGTATTAATTTTATGCATGTTTTCCTCTTAACCTGATCGCACGCAGCAAATCATCAGTTATGCCGCAAACAGGCTCGACAACCCCTTATAATAATTCTATCTTATCATGAACAGTGGTCGCTCGTTCATAAATCCTCTTCTTAGATCCGAACCCCGACGGACCGACCTTTTCGATTATGAACGAAGCGGCAGCGGATGCAACTGATGCACACCAGAGTATATCTTCTCCTCGAACATACTCAGCCAAGAAGGCTCCTATGAAAACATCGCCAGAGCCCGTAGTGTCAACGACTTTTCTAGGCTCCGCCGCTGGAACCAGATATGTTCTGTCATATAACCTCAGGATCGAGCCGCTTACTCCTCTAGTAACCATGATAATTCTCACATCGGCATCGGAGAGTATATCTATTGACTTCTGCAAATCCGTTGTTCCTGTGATCGCTTCGGCTTCATCCTCAGATGCCTTAATTATGTCCGCCCCTCTAAAGGCTTCATATCCGAAGCGGCCCTCAAGATATACCTCGCCTCCTTGCATGAAGCTGCGTAGAAAGCCCTGCGGATCAACAGAGACAATCATGCCCCTGCCCACAACTCTACGCAGCGCTGTAGACGATATTTCACCGGCTATGGGCGCAATGTGAAGGGCTCTTGCTTCAGAAACTGACTCTATTTCCTCATCTCTTATGACGGGACCTTTACATTTAAGGATTAGTCTTCTCATGCCAGTTTCGCTGTAGCAGAGTAGATATCTAGTAGTCGAATCCCCCTTTATTATCTGGAGACTCGATAGGTCAATGCCACGCCTCTTCAACCATTGAATATACCGCTGAGGGAAATCCTCTCCTACCTTAGAAACCACTGAGACATTTGAGCCTAAGTTCTTGGCTGCGAGTGAGACATACGTGGCGGAGCCTCCTAGTCTGCGTCGCGCCCGCCAATTCTGCGGCAAAAATATATGGTCTATGGAGAAATTTCCGACGGTAACTATATCGAACATGTCAAATTTCCATGATTCTTAAGAATAAGAATATATTTGTGTCTTATCTTTATATCAACCAAACGGATAGGTGGTCACGAAAACTATGCCTAACAAGCGGAAGAGTAGGGGGCGCTCAAAGGGGCAGAAGGGGAGAAGTAGTGTTGTTCAGTGTAGCGGCTGCGGAGAGCTTGTTCCCAGGGATAAGGCTAAGAAGACGACACGTAGACTCTCATTCGTTGATCCTATTCTCTCTAAGGAACTTAGGCAGAAAGGAGCATATTTGCCAACTTACGCTACGACACAATACTACTGTGTCTCCTGCGCAGTCCACCGTGGGATTGTTAAGGTTAGGGCTAAAGAGCTGAGAAAAAGCACCCGCTAAACCTCGACTTTCATTCTTATTGTCTGACCCCTTCTCTTCGCGCTTCTAAAAAAGTAATGTAACCGCTGAAGAACTGTTAGGTTTGTCAGGAATGCCAATCCTATAATTACATAGTTTAGCGCCTCAGGAAATCCGATGCCAATAAATGTTCCGGCTAATATGGCAAGAAGCCTTTCAGCCCTTTCAAAGATGCCTATTTTCTCCATAGGTAGACCTGCAGCCTCTGATCTTGCTCGCGTATAGCTCGTCAGCATCGAGCCTACCAATGCAAGTAACCCCCAAAGTACATCGCATAATCCGCCCAGTATTATGCCTGAGATTAGCGAGGCTTCAACATATCGATCAAGGAGAGAATCTAGGAAACCTCCGGTTACCGATTCTTCACCGTACAGCCTAGCCAATGCACCGTCCAATGCATCGCAGAAACCTGATAGAAGCAGAAACCCGGCAGCCAATAGGAGACTGGCCGCATATAGGCTGGGATTTAACCTGCTTGCTCCGGCAAACCAGTATGAGATGCCCGCTAGAATTCCAAGCGAAAAGCCTATGAGGCTTATGTGATTCGGCTTCAAATGTAACCTATGCGCTATCTCAGCCTCACTCTTAATCAACGATTCGAAGGTTTTCTTTAGTCTCGTAAGCAAAAACAGTGCTCCCCGTCACAATCCTCATCAATTAATGATTCAGGAGTAAACGTTTAAATGCTTTGACCATGCGAAATGGCGAGAAAAGCCGTCTGGGTTCGTGGAAAGCTTGCTTATAGGCTAAAGATCCATCACTCTTCTTCGATGCCTATTTTTTACCGGTCATGGCTTCAGCGAATTCAAGCATGACTTTATATGGGTCTTTTGATTTGACCACGCCGCTTGCGACCAGTATCCCCTCTGTTCCAAGCCTTAAAGCCGCGGCTACATCCTCCCCATTGGTTATGCCAGCTCCGCATAAAATGATAACCTTCGAATTAACTCTTCTCACAGATTCAACTGTGCTAGTCACGACTTCCGGTTTCGCCTTCGAAACAGGTATGCCTGTCCCGATGAGCTCAGGCGGTTCAACGGCAATCATGTCCGGCTCTAGGGCCGCTGCGGAAACGCTTACACGAGCATTATTCGTGCATACAGTTGATGCCAGACCAGCTTGCCTCGCTCTTGTTACTGCCTCGTCGATGTCCGCCAGCTTAAGTCTCCGCTCGGAATGATTTATTAATGTGCCTATTGCACCTGCCTCCTTAACGGCTTCAGGTAAAATGTGGCCGGTATAGCTTCCTGGAGGCATTGGGTCAATGTGCTGAGCGAAGACTGGGATATCAACATTTCTGGCTACACTAAATATGTCCACATGCTGCGGTGCCACAGCGAAGCAGACGCCAGTTTCTAGGCTTACTCTTTCAGCCATCTTAGCAAGCTCGATCGCTCTTTTTCCTGTACCCTCTATATAGGTCTTGAAGTTTATGATGGCTATAGGGGTTCTAACCTTCTCCAATTGTATTACACCCTTAGATTGCTTCTACTCAGTGAGTCGTTAGATCTTATTAGTATTTCCCCCATTCTACTTAGCACTTTAAGCTAAAAATTAGATGTTATGGGAAATGCCTCAAGAATTCATTCAGCTGGAATAATAGTATTGACCAATACTTTTTTGGTGCCTATCAAGTTTTGAGCCTTCCTTGTTAACTCTAGGCCGTTTTGTGGAGGGATCTCTGCGGAAAGTTATGTCCATATCCCTTAGGAATCTATTCATTCCGTCAAGCATAGTAGTGGGCGATTCGGCTATCCCCTTAACCCCAGGTTCACCCTTAAATATCATTAGGCGGTCCGCGAGGAAGTCCTGTGCAACCACGTCGTGCTCGACGACGAATGCTGTGACGTTTCTATCTTCCACTATCCTTCTAACAGTTCTCGCCATCGCTAATCTCTCTTCAACGTCTAGATACGCGCTAGGCTCATCCAGCAAGTACAAGTCTGCCTTTCGCGAAAGGCATACGCCTATGGCTACCCTCTGCAGTTCCCCGCCGCTCAGCTCCTTCACAGAATGATCCAGCAGGAAACCAATGTTGAGTGGTTGCAAGATCTCCGTCTGGAACCAGCTCGTGTTGAACTCCTCTTTCGCAATATCCCTCATCAAATCTTCAACCGTCCCCTCATAGTCGGAGGAGATATATTGGGGCTTATAGCTCACGCTCAATTTATTCTCCAACGGGGACGTGCCTAAGTTAGGCTTCTCCAGTCCAGCCAGAAGCTTAACAAAAGTTGTCTTTCCAATTCCATTTGGCCCAAGGATTCCGATAACCTCTCCTTGCCTAGCCTCTCCAGGCTCAACCTCCAATACAAATCCTTCATAGATCTTTCGCATCCTCCCCCATTTTAATAGGATGCCGCCCGCGGAAACAGATGATGAGGGAGGCTTAACCCTGAATCGTATAGGCTCTTTCCTAAAGAGGATGTTTTCATCTGGAATGAATCCGTCAAGATAAATGTTGATTCCAATTCTCACTCCGTGGATGTTAGAGACTATGCCGTAGGCCCCGGGTTTCCCATAGAATAGGCAGACATAATCTGAAAGATAGTCTAGGACGGCTAGATCATGCTCAGCTACGACGATCATCTTATTCTCTTCTTTAAGGCTCCTGATCGCCTTCGCCGCCTCAAGCCTCTGTTTCACGTCCAGATAGCTTGATGGTTCATCGAAGAGGTATATGTCCGCCTCTCTGCAGATGGCTGCTGCGATTGCAACTCTCTGTAACTCGCCCCCGCTTAAAACATCGATCGGCCTATCCCATATCACGTCCAGCTGAAGTCTCTTTGAGATCTCTGAAAGCACGTCTCTCTCATCTATTCTCTCTAGTAGGTCGGAGACTTTTCCGCCAACAACCCTTGGTATTTTATCGACATATTGGGGTTTGTGAACAACCCTTACTCCTCCATTACTCATCTTTTGAAAGTAATTTTGCAGGACTGAGCCTCGAAAATACTGGATTATCTCCTCCCAGCTGGGCGCTGCTTCTGGATTGCCTAGATTGAGTTTCAGTTCGCCGGAAAGTATCCTGATCGCTGTCGATTTTCCAATTCCGTTCTGTCCAAGCAACCCGACGACTTGACCTGGTAATGGTGTGGGCAGACGAAAAAGTTTGAAGGCGTTTGGTCCGAAGCAATGCGTGACTTCACCTTTTAGTTCATCAGGGAGATTAACTATGGTGATGGCTTTGAATGGGCATTTCTTAACGCAGATGCCGCATCCAGTGCAGAGAGTCTCGGAGATTAAGGGCTTTCCATCCTCGATGCGTACTGCTTCAATCCTGCTTCTCACCATTGGGCAAAAACTATGGCAAACATGATTACAGCGTTGCGGTTTACACTTATCCCTGTCAATTATCGCGATTCTCAACTACCGTAACCTGCCAGAACTTTTTTGTCAGAGACGAACTAATAAACATGTTCATCGCCGACTAAAAAGTAGAGGGTAAAATAGTATAAATATGGGGATTGGTAAAAAACTATTTTGGGATGATGTGTGGCGACGGCGTGGAGCATAAGCTGTGACACATGTACCACTTTAACTGACCATAAAGGGAATTTTGTTTGCCAATTTACGCTTACTTATTATCCCTGCCTGCTCTTAAATAATTAAATATGATCCGATCGTTAGATGTGAATACAAATAACTCATTTCGGTTTGGAGGAAAAATTTGAAATGGCGCTCGATGAATTCAATCTTTTGGTTTCGACGCCGAGAGGACTGGAAAGCGATGCGTGTAGCGAGATCTGGTTTCTTCTGAGGGAGCTAGGCGATGAGGATCCTTTAGTCGAAAGAAGCGAGGTGGCGGGGCTTGTTGTTGCAAAGACAGCGTTGGACTCATTCAAAGTGATTGAGAACCTGAGGAAGAGACTTAGGGATAGGCCTCAAGATTTCCGTTACACGCTTAGATTTATACCCATAGAAATTGTGGTTCGAACAGATCTGGATCAGATCAGAAGGGCATGCTCACGGCTCGTTGAAAAGATAGGTCCAACCGAAACTTTTCGTGTAACAGTTGAGAAGAGGCACACTGATCTTCAGTCTGGAGAAATAATAAGAGCGGCCGCTGAAGTTATAGACCGGAAAGTCGACCTCGAAAATCCGCAGAAAATCCTCCTAATAGAAATACTGGGCCGGCTGACAGGGGTTTCGGTAATAGTCCCAGAAGATATTCTCTCAGTCTCGAAGGAGAGGGTCTCATCGCAGAGCCGCTAATATAGCGATGTGCTCTATAATCAAATTTTTCAGCGCCTCTTCTTTTGTTGTCCTCAAGGCGGACTGAATCTCATCGTCGCTTATGTTGAAAATCTTCTTAATGTTGTCGTATTTGTCTTCTGTCAATTCGATTACGCTTCCAGATCTTTCGCCACCTAGTAATTTCGATAGGAGGCCAAGGGTTTCCAATGCCCTTTCACGGCTTTTTGAGATTACCATGACAGCGACCCGTGAAGTTTCTTTTGTGACGCCCAAAATTTCTATTGCGCGGCTTATCTGCCGCTGAGCAGAGGCAAATACAAGAGTCTCAACTGAAATGTTCTTCGAAATTCTTCTTCCCGTCTCAATGTTTCTTAATGCGTTTAAGAATGCAAAGCGCAGATGATCCGCTCCTGCGATTAAGTCAGCATTAAAAAATTGTACGTAGCATTCTTTCGAATTCTTGCTTACCTGGTTAAATAATGCGTTTGGGTCGCTTACATTAACGTTCTTGAAGCCCTCGATTAGAATGTGCCAATCAGAGAATTTCGCTTCCTCCAAATTGCTCCTCCTCGATCACATCCCTTAGGAGGCGTTCCAGCAGCTCGGGCTTCATGCCCCCTTTTAGGAGCTCCTGCTTAAGCACATCGATTGGAAGACATTTTTCTCTACATTCCCTTAAAAGTTGCTTCACCGTCTCTTTTCTCTCCCATGGAAAGACAATCCATTTTCTCGTTTCCATCATGTAGTAGTCGGGTTTAATTATGCTCCAAGGTTTGTAGTAAATTGTCGCTGTTCTAACCTCTCTTGCGCCGCACTTAACAGCACGTTCCTTCACAAGTTTAAGGCTCCTTCCAGTATCAGCAACATCATCCATCAAGAGAACGCGGGACTCTTTCACTGGAACGGAGATAGGCTGCGTTATCACAGGCACCTCTCTCGTCTTACCTACTCCCTCATAAAACTCAACCTTGACATTGGCCAGTTCGGGATTGCCAAGAAGATCAGACATTATTCTCGCAGGCGGCCAGCCTCCCCTTGAGATGCCGACAATTATATCTGGGCGGTAACGATCCTGCTTTATCTTGTCAGCCAGGCCAAGAAGCATATCATATATTTGGTCCCAGCTTGGCACCTCGAACTCGAAGGCTAACCTCAAATTAGTTTTTCCCCTATAAAATCGAGAATAACCTATTGTCATGGGAAACTTAATATTTACGGTTCATAGACCCGGCGCCGATTAAAATTTCATCCAAATTTATGTTCCGGAGACGAAAAATTGGAGCCGCGGCAAAGTTTTTCTCCTATGCTTCATGGTTCATCTCTTTAATTTGGAAAGACTTGACCTATCAAGGTAACAACCTTCTCTATCTCTTTCTCAACGGTATTCTTAATTCTCTGACAAAGATAGCCTGCATGGATGTACTCCTCGAATTTGTCGACGTCTAATACTTTGAATTCTCCATTCGGCCAGACGCAAATATCCACTTCAAGATCCACATACCTGATTCTTCCAGGATAAACCTCTACGGGTGTGTTGATATTGATATATGCGCCCTTCTCTCTCTGTTCACTTGAAAAATATTTTGTTACAAATGACCAATCTCCCATCTTGATTTCTGTTAGACCTATGTCCCCCGGCTCCTTTTGAACTCCAAGACCGTCATATATGCCTGTCTTTGAAAATGATCTTTGAAGGGTGATCTTGCCATTTTTATCATTAATCTCGATTATTCTAGCCGGGCCGAGATCGAATATTTTTCCGTCGATCTTGACGTGCTCTATTCTGATAAGGGATCCCTTATTTGGAAACTCCTTTCTCACGGTCTCCGCGAAGAGCGACTCAACTTCATCTCTTGGACAATTTTTCTCCAACATTTTTTCCGCGGTCTCAAGCAGCTGGGCTATTCTCCCTCCACAGGCCTTGTAAAAGTGGTGGCCGTCCAGTGTCGGTGTGACTTCGGCTCTTAAACTATCCATCCTTCTTTTCGAAGATGATGGAAATTCTACGCTCAAATGTGCAAAGCCACTAAGACCTGAGCCTTTATCATGGATTGAGAGCTCAGGTTCAAAGGTCTCAGGCATATCTGTGGGGTACCCTCCTATAGGCGGGATCTCCCATCTATAGACCGCGTCGATTAACGTTGATTTGAGAATTTGAACAAATTCCTTGATTGAGGCTGATGCGCCTGTAACATTCACTCCCTGTCTATCAAGTCTGTCCCATATGTTGATGTCCGCTTCCATCTCTTTCCGCGGTTCAAGATTAAATCGCCTCCTTATTGCATCAGAAGGGTCCGAGATCTGAAAGTTATTATCGAGCAGCAGCTTCGTTAGGGCAGTCGAGTATATACCTCTCACCCTCGCAGAGACCATTTTCGTCTCATCTACCGATATTTCAGATCTTTACAACCCTGAACAGCCCATCTTCCTTCTCAATCCTAAAATCGACTCCTAGAATCATCGAAGTTAACCAAACGTTTGTCTCCAGATGATCTGTGATTGACCTAACCTTATATGAGGATTCCTCTGTGAATGCTATGTATGGTATAAGGATGTCGCCGAGGTGAATGTCTACAGTAGCCTTGGCGTCGGCCTCCGCAATCAAGTTTGCGACCGCCTCGCGAGCGACTTCTTCGCTTGACTTTCCTATCTCCCCAATGGCATCTGCTCCTAGTAAAGCGTCACGATCTGTCCGCATCCAAAGGACTATTGAACTTCCTTTCTGAAGAGGGTTCGAAAAATCATTTAGTATCTGTATGCTTGCGTCGTAATTTCTGGCGGCTAGAAGCCTTTGTGCCTCCTTGGCCTGCCGTTCTGCAACTCTTCTGTCAGCCAAGTAAGTGCAGACCGATATTCCCTCTACACATCTGGCTTCTCCAAATTCTTCTAAATGTATTGGGCTAAGTTTCTTTTTAGGGTATACGTTTAAGATGACTTCTCCCATCCCTCTTGGATAATAACCATATTTAAGTATGTCTAACGAGGCCTTTAATCCCATACGGTCTAACATTGGAAAAACGATATACTTCAAATAATTGATGGTTGGAGAGTTTCTAACATCCGTGCCCCCTTTGCAAATATGCAAGCTTACTGGATTCTGCGCGAACATGCACATTGGGAGAACGGTCATTATTAGCATGGGAATACTTCCCGCTGTTCCTATTTCAGCAGTAATTTTTCCGCCTCTAATTGAACCAGGTTCAAACCATAGTTCTTCTGAACCTAGGGTTGCCCCCTCAACTTTGGCATCGCATAGTTTTGCGGCTGTAAGGACCGCCTCCAGGTGTTGAGGTCTCAGTCCAGGAGGGTCTCTTTTCTTTCGGATATTACGTATGTGGAGCGGTTGTCCAAGTATGCTTGATAAGGCGATTGATAGGCGAAGAATAGTTCCACTTCCGCTTTTTTGACTTCCATCTATCTCCAACATTTTGCTCAAAGATCTTCCTAGAGTTGCCGCTTTAAAGGTGTTTTATGCTTTGTAATAATAAACCTATCCCATTACCTATTCGGAAATCCGCACAATTCATGTCTGAGAATAGGATTAAGTATGCTAAGACTTTTCTTGCAGTCTGCTCTTTAAGAGTTTGGCGGCGTTTTCCTTACCTATATCTAACACATATGGACCAAACCTTGGGCCTGAGGGTGAACCTATCAGAAGAAGATAGAGGATTTCAAAGAACCTTTTAGGGGGGATACCGTTCGACTTTGCTACATTAAATACGGCGGTTTGAATTTTCTGTGCGTCATCCTCTTCTTGGATTATTTTGGCGAGCTCTTCGACCGCCTTCTTCTCTGATGGGCTTATATCGACAGAGATTACTGGTTCTTCTTTGAAATCCTGAACCCAATTTAACGCATAGTTAATGCGAGTTTCCAATTCCTGTGTGAATTGCTCTCTGATATATCCATAGTTTCTCAGTTTCTCAATAATGAAGGATTTTTCCGAACCTTTCGGGGCAACCCTTGCCAAGCAGGTAAGAACATTGTATGGAACATGCACACTAGGCTTTTCAGGCGGCTTGGCGAGGAAGCAGTACCAGTACAAGCCCCTCATCTTAATGCTTTCTTTTTGATCCTCCACTTTCCTCCTTCCAAAGTATAAATCTTCAAGTTGATCGAGCTCGTCCATGTATCGGGGTATGTCTGTTACAGAAATCTGCCTAGTTCCGACAAAGCGTTTCAGGGTTAGGAGAACTAGAGATTGGGGTGAACCGTACCTGAACCAGACTTGAGGAGTTAATACGTTGCCCACAGATTTCGATATTTTTTTACCGCTCTTATCTAAGAAAAGCTCGTATTGAACGTGCATTGGAGGCTCATAACCAAGTATTTCGCGGCAGATTCTATCATTGACGGCGACGGAGTCAGCAAGATCCTTGCCGTAGGCTTCAAATCTAATTTTTAATGCCCGCCACCTGGCCGCAAACTCGCCTGCCTTCCAGCTTAACTTGCCCTCTCCCTTTTCGTACTTTGCGTCGCCTTCATATCCGCATCCTTCAAGCCACCTGCCTTTGACCTCCATTCCCTCACAGATGTAGGAGACCCGACGCTCTTTAGGGTGGAACTCATACGCTACTGTCGTATAGATTCTGCCGCAGGATGCACAGACTGGAAAGTACGGCAAAACCTTCATGTACTTTTCCTGTCCAGTCTCTTCTTTAACGATTTCACCTATTCTCCAAGCCTTTTCAAGTATGAGGGTTATTTCATCGTTGAGTAGTCCTCCCTTATAGGCTTCAGCTGCGGACATAAATCTGTACTCTATGCCAATCTTATCCAATGCTTCAAGGAGAAGGTTAACCATGTGATCGGCATAGCTCCCATGACACTGGAAAGGATCCGGAACGTCGGTCACCGGGAAGCCTACATATTTCTCCATTGATCTTGGAAGGCCGCGGGGGACGCTTCTTAGACCGTCCTTATTGTCTGAAAAAACTATGAATTCAGAGTTTTGACCCTGCTCGCGGAGTGCCAGTGAAACGGCATAGTTTCGCGTCACCTCTCCTAGGCTCCCAATATGGGGAATGCCGGAGGCTGCAACCCCACTCTCCACTCTGATGTTGTCCAAGCTTCTTCCGAGCTCTTTCTCCCTCTTAACGATTTCAGACGCTATCTTGTCATACCATGTTCCGCGACCTATTATCTCATCCAATCTTTCAAGCCGTCTCCAAAATAGCTGCTCCATGAGTAAAATGGGAATGCTAAATAAAGATTTTATGTCAGACGCCCCTAATCGTTCTGTGGAATTCTATGCCAGCCGCGATTACTTTATAAAAGTATTAATCCTCATTCTATTCTGTGTCATTGCGGGAATATAGAGAAAAACGAGACTTCCAAAGGACAAGTGAGCCTATGGGCGAGATTAGGGAGAGAGGTGAAGGCAAAAAAATCTATGTTATACAGAGACATCAGGCAACACATTTACATTATGATCTCAGGCTTGAGAGGGAGGGGGTTCTTAAAAGTTGGGCTGTTCCAAAGGAGCCGCCGACTGAAAAGGGTGTAAAAAGGTTAGCGGTTGAAGTTGAGGATCATCCGATTGATTATGCCGATTTTGAGGGAGTGATTCCTGAAGGGGAGTATGGAGCCGGAACGGTTGAGATATGGGATAAAGGCTTCTATGAGGAAGAAAAGTGGAGCGATAATGAAATCGTCGTAAATATTTATGGGCAAAAATTAAGGGGGAGGTACTGCCTTATAAGGTTTAAGGGACAGGAAAAAGGCTGGCTATTCTTTAAGGGATAGCTACTCCAGAATCTCTTTCACGGCCCTAACTATGCCGTCGCAGTCGATTCCCTGCTCAGCCAAGAGCTCTTGAGGCTTGCCGGAATGCGGCATTTTTCTGACTGCAAGTATATGGGGCATTACGCCTGCTGAGGCTACGGCCTCTCCAAGTCCCCCTTCCGGATAGTGATCCTCAACAGTTATGACGTGTCTCGTCTCTTCAAATGCTTTTCTCAGGTTTTCTCTGTCCAGAGGCTTTATGGAATAACAGTCAATGACCCTGACATTCAATCCTTCAGCCCTCAATTTCTCATATGCCTTCAGGGCCTCGTGGACTGTTATGCCTGCGGCGACGATTGTGGCTTTATCTTTTTTGCTCTGCCGCAGAACTTTTGAGCCGCCAATCCTGAATTCTTCATCATTGCTATATATGACTGGTGTTTTCGGTCTTGTAGTTCTTAAGTATGAGATTCCATCATGACTTGTCATAAGCCCTGTTAGCTTCTCTGTGCTAACAGCATCGCATGGATAAAGAACGATACTGTTTATTATTGAGCGGAACATGGCTAAGTCCTCTAGGCCCATTTGTGAGGGTCCATCTTCGCCTATTGAGACCCCGGCATGGGACCCCACGATTTTTAGGTTTGCTCTTGAGTATGATGCCATCCTTATCTGGTCGAACGCCCTTGTCAGGAAGCATGCGAATGTTGATAGAAAGACATCGAATCCGTGGGTCTGAAGGCCCACTGCAATCCCGATCATATTCTGTTCAGCAATGTAGCATTGTAGGCTCCTTTCTGGGAATTTTTCAAAGAAGTAGGTTGTGAATGTCGAGTTCTTTACGTCCCCGTCGAGAACAATCATCCTACTATTTAATTCTCCAAGCTTTACAAGCGCTTTCCCAAACGCTTCCCTCGTTGCCACCATGTCGCCAATCTGGTAATTGGCCTGGACTGGGAAAACTTGAATCCTTTTCTCAACTTGCATGTTAGCCTTAATATGGTTTTCCGGTTGCATCTCAGCCTCCCATATCATTGGCGTAATCTCCTTTTCGGCCTTTTCAAGCTCCTCCTGACTCAGAGGTGTTCCATGCCTGCCCTCAACGTTCTCCAAAAATTTTACGCCCTTACCCTTTACCGTCTTAGCGATGATGAATGAAGGTTTATCCGACCTTTTTGATTCCTCAAGTTTCTCGATGAGATCTTGAACATCATGCCCATCACAAGTCGACACATTCCAACCGAAGCTTTGTATCCTTTCCGCATATTCTTTCGAGTTCCATTCATACATTGTCGGTCCACTCTGACCCAGCCTATTCATATCAAGTATCGCTGTAATGTTTGAGAGTCCAAGTTTCCCCGCATAGTTTATCGACTCCCACACCGATCCCTCAGCCATCTCTCCGTCCCCCAAAAGCACGTAGACCCTTCTATCGATTCCGAGAAGCCTTTTAGCATAAGCCATACCCAACCCGATCGATAATCCCTGTCCTAAGGATCCAGTTGCAACTCTTATCCCCTTTACTCTTGGAACCGGATGACCTTCCAATTCAGATGATAACTCTCTTAACGTCATGATCTTCTCTTTCGGTATCACGCCAGCTTCTGCTAAAGCAGCGTAGAGTACGGGTGCTGCGTGCCCCTTAGACAATATGAACTCGTCATTGTCTAGGTAGTCTATTTTACTCGGATCAAATCTCATTATTTTGAAGTAAAGGGTCGCTACTATTTCTGCACATGATAGGCAGCTGGTCGGATGGCCTGATTTTGCTTTTGCAGTTGATCTTAAACTGTGAAGCCTTAGCAAATTTGCCTTATTCTGTATGAATTCGACATAGTCCATCTTGCTTTTCCCTTTCCATGAGTTCGCTCGGTTGAGAATATTCATATGTGCAATGCTTGCATTTAAAAATTGAGATTGAAAAAACGGTTCCGGGAAGACTGGCAATTCAAGGATTAGGCCTATTCCTTCGATACTTCTTGCTTAGATTAATGAAGAGCTCAAAATTTTCTAGGCTCATCTCAACTGGTATGTCGCCTTCGGAGCCCAGTATGAATCCTCCGCCTGGAGAACCAATTCTGAGTCTGTCAAGAAGATGCTCTCTCAATTCATCCGCTCCCATAAGCCCAATATTCTTGCTTAGACCGCCCAGTAGGCATAGCCTGTCTCCATAATCATCCTTCAATGCTTGTAGGTTCATGTTGTCAGTGGGGCCTATAGGGTTCAAAACGTCCAATCCGGCTTTCACAAATAATGGGACCAAGCTATCGATTTTTCCATGGCTATGCATATTCACAAATGCGCCATACTTGTGGGCCAGTTCTATAGCCTTTACATGCCAGGGATAAATTATCTCTTCGTAAAGCTTTGGATTCATGAACGGCCCCTGTCTATACCCTAGGTCATCGGGCCATCCTATCATCATTGCGCCCCTTTCAAGCAGATTCTTCTCAGCCTTCAAATTGAACTCGCCCATTTTTGCGATCAGCTTCTTGAAGAACTCCCTTCGTTGATACATATCCCTGAGGGAGACTTCTAGTGGGCCTCTAAGAAAATACCAGACCCCCGAGAAGAACCCGTTTATGTCACATGATGGGAAGAATCCTCTTTCAACAACATACTTTATGGCCTTTTCGATGCCTTCATATCTTGACGGGTCATCTGGGTCTGGAAGCTCTAGACTCTCTAAGTCATCCTCATTCTTTACCGGGTAATCTATATATTGGCGTGCCCATACGATTTTGGATGTTCCAACCCTCCATTTTGCCCCTGTCTCCCACTCTATAATATTCCATTCAGACCCCGTCTCAATCGTCCTCTTTATCCGGAACCCGCCGCCGCCAACCCATATTATAAAGTTATCCATAAACTCAGCTATCTTCAATGCATCATCGATCTTCTTGAGGCCTGCCGCAGTTATTTCGCAGACTGCTCTACTAACCTCACTCTCAAGCTCCACACCCTTTGGAGGCATAGTTGTCTGTAAGAAGGGAACAAACTTCGCGCGCGCCATCTCGTTTGTGAAGCCGATCGATTGGGGTGTCACATGTGGTTCCTCATGAAGTATAGCGGATAAAACGCAATCAAATCTATTCATGACGTGTTTCCTGCCTTGTTTTTCATGAATTCACCAAGACGGTTCTAAACCTTACTATTCATATCCTTCGTAAATATAAAGGATGTGATAGAGATACGTTTTCTGTCTTGCGGTCTTTCCTCCTCATGATCAACATCAAGGGTCTAGGATCATAAATAATGGAAGGACTTATGCCGCGTTTATCGCTGTCAGAGCCGTTTCCTCATCCTTAAGATCACAGCCACGGAGACAGCGGAGACCGCAACAGCAGCTATAACTATCTCCATTAAAGGCAATGATGGCCCATCAGGGCGGGTCTCAGGCTGGACTGCGCCTATATAGAAACTTGGCTGTGTAGCCTGCATGTATCCCATTGTCTCACATGCGACGCTTGTTCTGTAGTCTGAGTCATGCATCAGTGTCGTCATTCTAGTCTCAGCGGGAGTAGTAGTTATGTATATGATGAATTCCCTACTACCGCCATACCAGACTTCTTCACGCCAGTCTCCTAGGATGTCTCCGTAACCCATCGGGGCATTTCTTGATCCCACATCGCCTTTCGGAGCGGTAAAGATCGTATTCATTGCACCCCCGAGATAATTCCACTTCGCGATCGTTGTAGCGTCCAAGTGCTCCCTCAAGAGATCTCCATCCCACCATATGGCGAAGTTGCAAACAGCGGGCCTCGTTCCTATGTTCTGCCCCTTAGCGTTGTAAAGATTGCCAACTGATGCCCAGCATTCCAGCCCGTAATGGCGTGGATCAATGTCAGCTGCCAACCCGCGTCCCACATCGGTATTTCTTGTCTCCCTTATTCCCCATATCAGCGATCCGTTTCGCGCATCTCTAAGGTGCATACCATAGTTTGGCGCTGCCTCCTGGACGTACCATATCTCTAGTCCTGGGCGTGTCGGGTCGATATCGGTCATGTGCATTCTGTCTCCATGCCCTTCACCTGTCTCCCACATGGTTGCACCGTTATGATCTACGGCGATGCTTCCATATACTATCTCGTCTTTTCCGTCACCGTCAATGTCGCCTACACGTATATTGTGAAATCCGCCGCCGCCTGAGGGCTTGTACCATCTCCAAACTTTTGTTAGCGTTCCGTTTCTCCAGTTCCACGCATCGATATACATTTTAGTGTATGTGCCGCGCATGATGAGGAGGCTTGGCATGTAACCATCTAAATAGGCGACGCCCATTAGGTGTCTATCGCAACGGTTTCCGTAACTATCGCCCCAGTCGCTTACGCTTCCCCGCTCAATCCAATTTTCCATTGCGAGTATGCGCCCAGTAAGCCCGTCGAGGATCACAAAGAATTCTGGGCCTTCCAAAGCTCTTCCTTCGGTATTCGCGTAGTTTGTTCTTCCATCACCGTTAACATCCCCTATCCTGATAAGCTTGCCGTCTGAGGTGAGGATCTCAGCGCCCTCGCCAATCTTTGTTGCAACTTCAGCCCTTCCATCGCAGTCAAGATCAAAAACGATGAAGGGCGAGTACCATATTCCCGGCCTAATATTTGGTCCCAAATCGACTCTCCAAAGAAATGTGCCGTCCCTTAGATATCCCTCAAGCTTGTAGGTTTCGATTGGTGCAGTACTTTGTGAGGGGTCTATATCTTGATCACCCCTCTTTACCACGAAATCGTATTCCCCGTCCCCATCGAGGTCACCCACGCCAATCATGCGGGTTCCTTGAACTTGACCTTGAAAGTTCCTTGCATCTTGGCTTAGAGGAATAGAGATTGAGTTGCTTTTAATGACACTTGCTTCGGGGCTTGCCTCACGCTCAATGCCGCCTATTATTGGACGGACAAAGTAGGTTGGAGAGAGATCTATATTGACATTTGAATCTGTGAAATCCGTTGTGTTAACAATTGGTGCGCTGTTAACTTTTATTACGCTTCCGTCGCTGGTCCTTCTATAAAGGTTGAATGCGATGTTTGAAGGATCTGTTCCTAAGAGGCGCCAGCTCACATAGACTTTTCCTCCACCCAAATAGATCGCGATAAGCCCCCTTCCAAGCCTCTCCATGACGCGTGTGCTTGTGGATAAGGCGGAATCTGCAAGTATAATATTTATCAACCTGCCATTTTGACTGGCTGTTAACCTCATTGTTGCAATCAAGTCGAGATTCAAGGTCAGAGCGATTAGAAGGCTGCATATCAATCCGCATACTTTCCCAGCAGATTTGTTTTTAGTCATTGAATCTCCCCTTCTGCATTACATTTTTCTAGTGATCTCTTAAAAACTTGTCGCAGGGCATATTCAATTGTATAGGTGACAAAAGGCATCCCATCGGACTTGAATCATTAAGGTTAATAATGTGTAGACTATCATACCCAAGAGGGTTAGAGGTGTTGGTAATGTCTGAGGTTGTTGTTCTACGTGGCGACGATCCAGTCAAGATGGTTGAAGAGGCTTTAGGAAAATTGGGCGCGGATAAGGCCTTCGGACAGGAGGAAAAAATTCTGATAAAACCCAATTACATTAACGATCGGCCACCATCCACGGGGGTAACGACTGACGCTAGAGTTATAGAGGGTGTTGTCAAGTTCTTGTCCGAAAGAGGCTTCAGAAATATGGTGATAGGTGAGGGAAGCGGTTTATCGGATACTATGAGAGCGTATAAGGTTGCTGGTGTTGATGAAGTCGCGAAGAAGTGGAATGTTGAACTTATAGACTTAAACCATGACGAGTATATAATTGCTGATGTCCCAGATCCATTAGCTCTTGAAAAGGTTAGAATCAGTAAGACTGCCCTTAACTGCGCAGTAATCAGCGTCCCTAAACTTAAGCTTCATAGGGCTGCTGGGGTAACCTTAAGTCTAAAAAATCTCATGGGTGTCGTCCAGCCAAAGCAGCAGATACATAATCACCTGCATGAAAAAATAGCGGATCTCGCTTCGCTCTTAAAACCCAGACTCGCAGTGATAGATGGTATAGTCGGATGCGAGGGATACGAATTAGCGGAAAAACCAGTAAAAATGGATCTCATTATCGCAGGGTTAGATCCTGTGGCAGTCGACACTATAAGCGCACTTATCATGGGATTCGATCCTAAAAAAGTGAGACATATTGCACTAGCCGCCAAGAAGGGATTGGGGATCTGCGACCCCAATAACATACGGGTGATTGGCGAACCAGTAGAAAAAGTCAGAAAAGAGTTCAAGCCTTCCTTTTCCCATCATATCATATCAAGACTTGTTTAATAAGCAAACATATAATGGACGTCAAGAATCAATTGGATTGAATGACGCGCCTTATAGTTCCATCACGAATAACAAGTGTTCAACGAGTTCCTTATACCTGTTCCTGATGGTTACCTCAGTCACCTTCGCGATCTCAGCTATTTCCCTCTGTGTTCTCCGTTCGCCGACAAGAACCGATGCTATGTAACTTGCAGCTGCTGCGATTCCAGTTGGACCCCTACCTGAGGTGAGTTTAAGAGTTTTTGCAGCCGTCAAAATCTTATTCGCAATCTCCTCCACCTTCCCTTGCATGGTAAGCTGATTGGAGAATTTTGATACATATTGATGCGCCTTAACTGGAGGTATGAGGTATCCCAGTTCCTTCACGAGAAACCGGTAGCTTCGCCCAACTTCTCTTCTACTTATATTCGATGACTTGGCTATCTCGTCAAGGGTTCTTGCAAGTCCGCACTGCCTGCAGGCTATATAAACGGATGCTGCGCTGATTCCCTGTATCGATCTTCCACGGATAAGTCGTTCCTTAACGGCTTTGCGATATATTACGGAGGCCGTCTCAAATATATTCTTAGGCAACGAGAGGTTGTTTGCTATCTTTGTTATTTCTGAGAGAGCAAACGCAAGGTTTCTTTCCATTGCATCGGAAACCCTTATCCTTCGTTGCCACTTTCTCAGCCTGTAAATCTGTGCTTTTTGCCCTGCATCCAGCTTTTTTCCATAAATGTCTCGGTCATGCCAATCGATCATCGTAGAGAGTCCTTTATCATGAATTGTGAATGTGACTGGGGCGCCTGCTCTGGCCCTTTTTTCTCTCTGTTCATTGTCAAATGCTCGCCATTCGGGTCCATGGTCAGCGATCTTCATGTCTACGACAAAGCCGCATTCCATGCATACGACTTCTGCGGACTCATAATCTCTCATTAGTCTGATTCCGCCGCATTCTGGGCACCTCTGAATCTCCTTAATACTTCCTGAAATTGAGGATCTTTTTTCTAAGCTCATTTCCTTCTTCCCTTCACAGACTCTTTTGATTGAGGCAAAACATGCAAAACTTTCTCTACAAGGTTTTCCGGCTTCTTAATTTTCACATCTACTTCGACGTAGGGTGAGCATGTCGGACCAATAATGTCGGAAACTACGCCGACTCGTCTCTTCTTTTCATCAACAACTATATCGCCAATACGCGGAATCCTGTCGGCTTTCACGATGGCTTTCCCGCTCGGACCGATGTGAAGGACTCGTCCGATTCTCCTCAAGCCGACAGTTGCTCCTTAAAAGTTAAGGTTCGGATAATGAAAACCGTAGTTTCTTATTTAAACGTTTCTTATTTAAAATTCATATGTGAGCTTCTTTTGAGAGATTCTTCGCGATCTCTCTAAGGATTTGGCTTTTCCGCCTCGCCCCATTGACTAGGATGAAGCCTGTCCTTTTCCATGGAAGCCTGGGGTGTGCGGCATCCGCGACAAGAGTGTATTTATAGTCAAGATTCCTAACAGCCTTCTCAAGCATAGATAATGTAGGCGAATTTATGCTTAATCCTCTGGGGATTCTTCTTCCTTCAGATCTTGTTAGATTCGCATCGAAATAAGAAGGCCAGATGATGACGGCGTCCCGTCTTCTCATCTTTGAACTACCCCAATTCAATAAATGCTATATTTGGAAATTGGGCGTCATCCTGCCTCTGACTTGTTAATCAATACGGCGTTTATAACGCCGGATTGGCCGGGTCTCGAAGTAACTTGGGCTGTTCCAAGACTCGTCTCTATAATTGTTCCCTTCGTTATTACGCCTCTTCTATTGTACTCGGCGTTGGCCGGATTTCTTAGCACTCTCTTTATCTCTGCCTTCTCTGTTCTGCCCGTCGACGGATCCGAGACATTCACCCATCTTGCGCTTACAACACGGACTTTGGTGTTTCCACCCCTTCTGCGGTCTTTCTTCCTTTCTTCTTCCCCGATAGTAGTCTCGGTTGGGAAGGATCCTGTCTCAAACTTTCTCTTCTTCCTATACGGCTTTCTTCTTCCTCCTCCTGCCTTCTTTTTATGTAGATCTCCATGCCACACTGACAATGTTGTCTCCTCAGGGCATGTAGGAAAAGAGTTGCTTGATATAAGTTTAACGGGGGGTATTCTCATCCTTTGGGTCTGTGTCTTCAGTATTTTCGTTAACGGCATTCTTGAATATTCTGCGTAATTGACGCTTCATAATGGTTAGGTCGTGGCTTAGGCCGAAATAGTCAGCAAAATATTGAGTGCATTTCAATACTCTATTTTTCCCCTTCTTTTCATATTCAACTAGTCCCATGCTGATCAACTGTTTAATGTGGTCGTAGGAGTGTTTCCCTCGGACGGCGATCACTTGCTTCTGCAGGACAGGCTGCCTATATGCGATGTATGCAAGAGTTTTTAGGGGCCCGTCTGAGAGAAGCGGTCTTAGAGCCAACTTTCTAACTCTTGGGGAGTAGATGCTTTTTAGTTGGAGTACGAATCTTTGATCTTCTAGTTCCAGCACTTCTAGAGCTGTCTCGCGGCGCTTGTACTCGTTCATGAGAGTCCTCGCCAGACTTTGCACTTTTCTTAGAGATTTGGTTCCAAGTACTCGTCCGATTGTTCTTAGGTCCAACGGTCGACCGGCTACATAAAGAGCCGCCTCAATAAGGGCAAGTTCTTCCTTCATCTTTTCGTTACTTTTTTCCAAGGGTTCACTTGGTTGTGCCGCCTTCATCTCCTCCCCTCTCTCCCACTGGTGTTATAAAAATTTCGTCTGAGCCTTCAACTTGCCAGATGTTGACCCTGTTTTTGTGAGCCAGGAACAGAATTATGATGAAAATTCTTATCTTCTCCAGCAGATCCATATTTTTTACAAGCTCTGAAAATGAGATTACCTGATGTTTTTCGGTTAGGAGGCGGATCCTCATCATAAGGTTTTCCATTTGCTCCTCAATTTCCATCAAATAAACGCTGAGAACTGGGATGACCTCTGGTCTCTGGGGCAGTACATCCTTGAGCGGAGCCCTTAAAGTGAAGAATTTCTCAGTTTTTAAAGCCTCCTCTAAAGCCTGAAGTAGATTCTGTATTGTTGTAGTTGTTAATTCATATCGGATTGGGAGGATTAATGGTGGAGGTATAAATCCGTCTTTCGGCTCAGGCTTGTTCGGGGGTTTCTCAAGCTCCAGTAAAAGACGGGACTTCATTAGATACACGGTTGCGGAAGAATCAAGCGCCACCCCGGACGCTCTGAAATCGAACATTCCTCTTTTTTGCATTTCATATAGAAATGAGGAGAGAAGGAATGTGAGGTCAATGTCCCATGGGTTAACTCTTTCCAGAAATTCAGGATTGAAAAGTATATTCCATGGCGGTAAAAGATAAAAGGGCTTGTCAAATTTTTTCTCCATAGTTACACTTTTCCCTTAAATGTTGTTGAGACTACCTGAGACATCCCCTGATGCCCATAAACTCCATAGATTCTGTCTGCCTTGCTCACCATCTCCGGTTTTAATGTTATTACTATGAATTGGCATTTATCCGATTCTTCAGCTAATAGCTCACCCAGTCTCTCCACATGAAAGGCGTCTAGGTGCGCGTCAATTTCGTCAAAAAGGTAGAAAGAGGCTGGTGAAAATTCTTGGAGTGAGAACAAAAACGCTACAGCGGAAACTGAACGTTCGCCGCTACTTGCTCCGCTTACAAGTATTGGCGGTTTGCCTACGAATTGGACTACCATGTCAACTCCGCCTTCAAATGGGTTATCAGGGTTCTCTAGCCTTAGAGAAGCTTTTCCGCCGCCTGTAAGTCTGGAGAAATATCTGTCTATCTTGTCGTTTATCTTGTTATACGCCTCCATAAACGCATCATATTTCTTTTTCTCTATCTCCTGGATGAAATTCTCAATCGCGATCTTTTCCTTCTCCATCTCATTCATGCGTAATGAGAGTTCTTTATATCTCGATATTTGCTCGTCGTATTGAGACAATGCGAGTTGATTTACCGCGCCAATACTTGCCAGCTCCAGCTTCATCTGCCTTATAAGCATCTCAGCTTCTTCAACTTGTTCCGGAGTAATCATTAACGGCTCATTATACCCCAAATCCCTCAACTGCTCAATATGCCGGCTAGCCTGCAGATTTAATGTCTGAAGGTTAAGTCTAAGTTCATCAAGAAGTTTGTCAGTCTCCTCATATTCTTTGTCAAGAATTCCTAGTCTAGTGTCTACAGCCTCCATTTCCGCGGCAAAACTCTTAGTCTGCTCCTTCGCGTTAATAAGGGAAGTTAAAAGCATTTCCTTCTCTTCTTCACGTTTTTTAATCTCGTTTAGTAAGTTCTCTTTCTCTTTTGTTGATTCATCAATTTCTCTCTCTGTTATGGAAATTCTGTTCGTCGCCTCTCTAACTTGTCGAACAGCATTCTCAAGCATAACTTTTAAAACGTCATCTATTCTGGACCGAATAGATGAAATATCAGTTCTGACCGTACCGAGTTTTTCCTTTAGACTCATCAATTCGTTTCTGAGCGATTCCAGTTCCTCTTCCTTAAGATGCACACCGTCAATTTCCCTGTCGTTTCTCAGGTCTTCAAGTTCCTTCCGCAACTGCTCCTCTTCTGCAGCCAGTTCACTAAGCCTCTTTTCACATTCTTCAACTTGCCTTTTTTCTTCTTCCTTAAGGCTTCGGAGACTGTCTATATTCTTTTCAATACGGCTGAGGTTCGCTTTAGACTGCTGAATGCTTTTCTTAGTTCGTTCAACCTCATTTTTGACGGTGCCAAGCGACTCAGCTATTTTAGTTATTTCTTTTTGGATCTCACTAGCTCTCGCTTCCATCTCTTCAATATCTAAGCTCCTTCTAGTAAGGACTTCCTTCAATGCACTGACAGCCCTGTCAAGGGCTTTCAGTGTCGCTTCGCTTGGAACCAGTGAAGAGAGATCAATAGGAGCTCTGAAAAAACCGCTTTCAACTCCTCCTCCAGCTTCATATAGATCCCCATTTAGCGTGACTGATCGATAACCCCTGCGAGAAGCTTCGATCGCGTCTCTCTCATTCCTTGCTAATAGTGTATCGCCTAGAACGAAGTGAATTGCAGGTTCATACTCTTTGGAATACTCTACATAGTTAACAATTCTCTCTAAACCGGCTGCGTCAATCCCTGAATTCATGGTTGTAACCGCATTATTTCTCGGGGTGATCCCTTGGAGTGGAATAATCTTTATTCTTCCAAGCTTGAGGCGTTTTAGAGTTTCAGCGCATGTGAAGGCAACGCTTAGGTCTCTAACTATGAGTGATTCAAGCCATCCTGCAGCGGCGGCCTCCACAGCTTTTTCGTAGCCTTTCTTGATTCTGACCAAATTTCTGAGGCGGCCATGGATTCCTTCTATAACACCCATTTTGCCAAGTTCTTCTATATGCCTAATCGTCTCTTCTTCCGTGTTTATTTGGCGGATAAGGTTTTTCCTTGTTTCGAATTCTACATACGCTTCACTTGCTATTTCTGCTATTTCAGCCGCCTCTTTAAGTTCAGATTCGAGGCTCTTCTTCCTTCTATCTTCCTTTTCTAGAATTGACTGTAGGTTACTGAGATGACTTGCCTGATCATTTTGTATGGCTATGAGATGCGAAAGCGATTCCTCGAGCTTACCAATTAAGGAGGTGATCTCATCTTTTTTCTCTTCAAGGTTCCTTATTCTTTCATCATAAACGTCGATCTTGGACTTACTGTCGGAGCGGACTTTTTGAACCGCTACTATCTCCCTTCGTAGATTGTCTATTCTTTCCTCTATTTTGCTCTTCCTCTCTGATCTCTCCTGAATAAGCATTCTCTGTCTTGAGGCCTCATTAAGATGATCATTGTAGACTTTCTCTTTCGCTTCTATTTCCTTAACTAGACGATCTTGTTCATCTGTTAATTCTTTTATTCGCTCCTCTGCCATGGTTATTTCTTTCTTTAGAGACTCGATTTTTGCTGAGTTTTCCTCCTTCAATTTGATAAGTGAATGTAGAAATGATCTGGCCGAGGAAATCTTTGTTGAAATCTCGGTTATTCTCGATCTGATCTCGCCGATTTCTATCTGTATTTTGAGAAGTCGAGTTTGCCCTTCCTCAATCTTTTCTAAGCCCGATCTTCTCCACTCATCTTCAATGCAGCGGCGTTTAGCCCGTAATGCTTCTCTTTCTTCCCTTATCTTTGAAATCCTTTCCTCAAGCACGGTGATTTCAGTCGAGATTTTCCTTATTTTCTCCTGGATTTTTCCTATCTCATTTGAAAGTTTTACAGCCTCGAAAAGCCTAATCTCATTTTGAATAAGATTGGAGCGAAGCAGATCATTTCTCTCCTTCTCAAGCGATTCTATTCTTTTCTGAACCTCACCGATCTGTCCCATTGCAGTCTTTATGGCCACGTTAGCCGCGTCAAGCTTGG
Organism: Candidatus Bathyarchaeota archaeon; assembly: GCA_025059045.1. Lineage (NCBI taxonomy): Archaea > Thermoproteati > Candidatus Bathyarchaeota > Candidatus Bathyarchaeota archaeon. The sequence continues at coordinate 32,325 of JANXEA010000010.1, forward strand.
TCTGAGCTTCAGCTTTTTCAGCGTCATATTGTCCGATTCCTATAAGATCTTCAATTATCTTTCTCCTTTCTACAGATGAAATCTCAGCAAGTCTAGTCAAAGTTCCTTGAAGAACAATATTATGCCCATAAGGACTTATGCTTGCCAACGAAAGAGTATCCATAAGATATGTTCGAGATACCTTTCTCCCATTAAGCCTATAGATGCTCTGTCCATTTTGATCTATTTCTCTAGAAATCGTGATGGTGCTAGTATCGATGGGTATATGACCGTCTCCATTATCGAACTGAATAGTAACTTTGGCCTTCCCTTTGTTTTTAACGTTAGATTCAGAATTCCCTTTGTAAATTAGTCCAGCAAAATTCTCTGCTCTAAGCCTTTTTACGCTTAATTCTCCCAGACAAAAGAGAATAGCATCCATAATATTCGTTTTTCCGCTGCCATTCGGTCCAGTAATAACCGTGAAACCTTTATCAAATGTCAAAGTGGTTTTTTTGCCGAAGGTTTTAAAACCGTTCACTTCGATTTTTTTGATATAAGGCATCATGACGCCCCGCTATTTCAAATTAGGGGAAAATAATATTTTAAGACAGCATTTTGAATCATAGGTAGGCATTTTTAACCTCCTCTAGAAAAGATTTGAGTTTATCCTCATCGCCGAAAATTATGATTCTGCCACCATCTTCAATTATAAACTTTAATCCAAACTTATCGGATAATTCAATAGCTTTCTCCATGGGGATCTCCGCTGAGGATTTTAATCTTATCCACTTTTTATTTCTTGGTATTCCTACAGGAAATTTTCTCTGGGTTACGGTGGAAAATGGCTTGGTGCTTTTGTATGCCTCTAAAATCTTGCAATAAATATCTTCGCAGTAGTGTTCGCCAAGAACCTTTTTCGCTGCGGGCAAGATGAAAGCCTCAACTCTGCCCAAATATTCCTCTATCTTGGATAGATTATCTACATGAGCCGCGCTAACCTTTGAGATCTCAATCATAGTCTTTGCTGACCGCAGATCAGCTATAACATTCGCGGGTATTATTTCTCCTTTTTTGCGGAGCTCAGTGATTGTTTTAGACATGACTTCCCAGAGGGATTCATAATCCACTTCCAATCACCCTGAGCCCGCGTCCGGAAGACCTGCTTGGCTAATACTCATCTTCCTAATCAAATCGGAATTCCAACTCTCATACTTTATATTCACGGGTCTGGGCGCATGCGAACCTATTATCAAATGTCCAGATATGCACAGAGTGTTTGCCCCTCAAATATTTCTTTCTAATATGATGGGATATACGGTTAAATGTATCTTGCATACTATTTTGTGCCGGTTGGTGTCCATGTTGGAAGGAAGCAAGAAAGGCGAATTCAAGTTTAAGCAGGTCATAGTTTTAAGAGCAGATTTAAAGATGAGCGGCGGGAAGGCGGCCGCTCAAGCTTGTCACGCATCGGTTTCAGCCTGCGAGGAGGCGAGAAAAATGAATAACTCGTGGGTGGATCAATGGATGAAGGAAGGGCAATGCAAGATTGTTTTAAAGGTTTCTTCTGTAGAAGAACTACTTGAACTAGAAAGAAAGGCACGGGAATCTGGGCTCCCAGCTTCGCTTATTTCCGATATGGGTTTAACTGAAGTCCCGCCTAACACAATAACAGCTTTGGGCATAGGTCCGGCCCCAACAGTTTTCATCGACAAGATAACAGGTAATCTTCCACTCTACTGAAAAGGGTTGAGGCTAACGATTTGAAAGTGCCTGATATCGAGGTAAAACTTGGAATAGAAGCCTATGCTTCAAAGACTCCGGGAATTGGGGGATTAATACGCGTCTCGAATGAGGATTTCATTGTTGAAGAGATATTAACCGATGGCTCCATAGCTTCAGTAGACACCAACCCGCCGCAGACGCCTTTCGCGCTTGATCGCTATGTAATATGCCTCCTAATTAAGAATGGTTGGGAGACTATTTCCGCCGTTCGTAGAATAGCAGAGGCACTCAACATACCTGTGGATCAGATAGGTTTTGCAGGCCTAAAAGATGCTCAAGCACTAACAGGACAATACATAAGTATAGGAGGAGTCTCACCTAAGAAGATCTCAGATCTCAGATTAAATGATGATGTAAGAGTTTACCCAGTTAAATCTTCTTCAGAAAAGATTTCGCCAAAAAATCTTTTTGGCAACCGGTTTAGGATTAATGTGCGATCAATAAAGTGCCACATAACAACCACATCTAAGAGAATTGAGAAGATAAAAAGGGAACTTGACGATTTTGGAGGGATACCGAACTTCTTCGGCCACCAACGTTTTGGAACGGTGAGACCGATTACGCATCTGGTAGGCTACCTTCTCCTCAGGAATGAGTGGGAGAGGGCGGCGCTTCTCTATCTCTCATCCACGAGCCCCTATGAATCACACAATGTAAGTGAGGCGAGAAGATACCTGCAAGATACGAGAGACTTCAGGGGGGCACTTAAATTGTTCCCGAGGAGATTGGTGTATGAGAGGTTAATGTTGACGCATCTTGCTAAATATCCAGGCGACTTCCTAGGGGCATTCAGAAGGTTGCCGAGAGAAATAAGGGTAATCTTCATTCATGCCTATCAGTCATTTCTCTTCAACCGCTTTCTCAGCGAAAGGATGAAAAGATCTATCCCGCTTAGGGAGGTGCAGGAGGGAGATTACGTTGTTATTTTAGATGATAAGGGGCTACCAACAGGCAATTATGAGAAAACGATGGCAAGCAACATAACGCGAATAAGAGATGGCGTTGAAAAGGGTAGGATGGCGGTCTGTTTACCGCTGCCTGGTTTTAGACGGTGTTTTTCTGGTGGAATACAAGGGGAGATCGAGAACGATGTACTCGAAGAGGAGGGGGTCACCCACGAATCTTTCCGCGTCGAGAAGATGCTTGAGATTAGTGCGGCGGGAGGATTTAGGAGAGCTTTGAGTCCTATATTAAACTTCCACGCACCTGGGGAGGTTGACCGTGAAACGCGAGAGGTTAAAGTTCACTTTAGCTTTACACTTCAGAAAGGATCATATGCAACTGTCGTTCTCAGAGAGTTTATGAAGCCGAAATTTCCGGTCGAAGCAGGCTTCTAACAGAAGATTAGGGTGTCAGTCTAAACCTGTCTCTTGGAAAGAAGATTACTTCCCTAATATTCTTAATACCAGTCAACATCATGATAAGCCTCTCAAGGCCTATGGCCCATCCGGCGTGTGGCGGCATGCCGTAATCGAAAGATTGAAGGTGATATTTGAACGATTCAGGCTGTAAGCCCTGCTCTTTAAGCCTCTGGATTAGAAGATCCTTGTTATGTACACGTGTACCACCAGATGCGATCTCTATCCAACGCCACATAAGATCAAAACCTTCGCTCAGTTGAGGATTATCATCGCGAGGCTTGATGTAGAAGGGTTTGAGCCTGCTAGGCCAGTCTGTTATGAAGTAGAAGTATGGATGGAGTTTACCCAAAACTTTGAAAGCTACTGTTGGAATATCTTCTCCCCAGTCTATCTTAACACCTTCTTTTTTCAGCTCCTCGATGACCTTATCATACGTTAAGCGTTTAAATGGAACCTCAGGTATTTCAACTCTGCTTTTTAATATTTGGAGATCTTCTCGGCATTCCTCATTGATTACGATGCAAAGTTTGCGGATAAGTTCTTCAGCTAAAGTCATAACCTTCTCAGCGTCTGCAAAAGCTTCTTCAATGTCGACCGATGTAAACTCTGTGATGTGTCTCCGTGTATGTGATTTTTCTGCCCTGAATGCAGGACCAATCTCAAAGACCCTCTCAAAGGATATTACCAATTCCTCCTTATACAGCTGTGGACTCTGCGCTAAGAATGCTTCACGCTCAAAATATAGTATTGGAAAGAGGGCTGCTCCGCCTTCTGTCGCCGAAGCAATTATTTTAGGGGTATGTACCTCTAAGAACCCATTTTCTGATAAAAAATTGCGGATTGTCTGCAAAGCCACATGCCGAATTCTGAAGATCGCTTGATTTCTATCACTGCATAAATCCAGTGCTCTCGAATCTAATCTGACATCGATTTCTGCCGGGGTTCTTCCGGAAATGTCAATGGGAAGAGGGTGCTTTGCTACTCCTAATACCTTGATGCTTTTTGGTATTAACTCAACCCCTCTAGGAGCTTTATCCATCTTTTTGACGGTGCCTTTTACACCTATACAGTCTTGCCTATGTAGTGAATCCGTTTTCTCCATGACTTCCCTTTCAACCTCATTCTTTGAGACTGTTACCTGGATTTTCCCTTTCTTATCCTGCAGAACAATAAATCTTATTCCGCCAAGATTTCGGATTTCTCTCACCCAGCCGAGTACAATAACTTCGGAGCCATCCATTTCTGGAGTAATATCAGTCGAATAATGTGTTCTATGCCAGTTTTCTTCTTTGCCGCCTGTCATTTCCAAATTTCCGTCCTAGTCGGCGAACTCTATCCGAAGGGAAATACCATGAGCCTTTTTTGCAATCATTGCCAATGCTTTCGCTTGTCTCGTTACTTCTCTTCTCTCTTTGCCTTTTAGAACAACTTTTGTCTCCATTGTCCCGTCAGGCAGCCATATCCTATTAATGGTGAGTATACTCATTGGTGCGAAAAGATCTTCAAGAAATTTTCTCTCGCTTGAATTGTATTCAAGAACCCTTATCGATTTGTTAGTGGCCCGCTCAAGATGTTTTATTATTTTCCCGCCATAACTCAGAATTTTTGCAATATCTCCCTGCCCAACGAATATGGCTATAAGCCCATCAGCCTCAACGCTTTTATGGAAATAGACGCTTTGAAGAGGCGGATACTGTTCTTCAAGGGAGACGAGAAGGCGACCTATCTCAAGGTCTAGCTTACTTACTTCACCTTTCCTTACTTTTTCATTGCATTTTGAACATAGGATTCCACTTTTTAGGCAAAACTGACATATCTCCGCTTTCACGCGAGTTTTTCCCCTCCCAGAAAAAGGAGGAGTGATGGGGCATATGCGAGCCTTCGCTTTAACGCGTCAATGTTATCTCTATTGTGCTGACGTTTGTGGACGCTTCGCCCCCCTCGCCGCCTTGCTTTGCCGTTACCTGCTCCGTACCGATTGTGATGTTGCGTACCTTAACGTCTGGTAGAAATCTTCGCCTAGTGATCTCGACAACATCGACGGCTCTGCTTATCGCTCGTCCTCTTGCCTTGATGTTGACTTCTTTAGCTCCGCTGTGAAACAGGGTGATGCATGCGAGGACATAGTTCATTACGGGCTTACGTCCAATCAGCACTGAATTGCTTTCTGCCATTTCACCGCCTCCTCTTCTTTGCTTTTTAATACGCTGCAGACTTAACCTTCCATTTCGTGAATAAATACCTTGCGGTACGTTTTTGTTTGATCCAATCTTTCTCAACCAAAAGATATATATTGATTTCTTTCTTTCAGGGAAGAGGAAGCAATAACAAAAGAAGAGAGGAAAAGATGCCGATAACTGATCCGTTCAAGAGAAGCTTAGCTCAAAAAAAGAGGTTGAACTTAAAGATATGCCGAGAATGCGGAGTTAGAAATGCTCCTACAGCTAAGAAATGTAGAAAGTGTAGAAGCAAGAATCTACGATGGAAGAAAAAGGAAAAAACACGTTGACATCTAATTGTTAGGTCTTATAATCTTAGTATTACCTCCACAGGGCAATCATGCGTTTTACTTAAAATTTCTTTCCAAGAGTCGCCAACCGCTATCATTGCGAAAACCCCGGAAACTTCTGCCTTCGCCTTCTTCACCAAGTTTAATAACGCCGATTGGGTGTCACCGCTTTTTATGACATCATCTACAATTAGGACGCTGTCTCTTCTTTTTATCGAGTCCCGTGGTATATAGAGGGTTACCGTGAAACCGGATCCGGCGAGAGTGTAGGTTTCTTCAAGAAATGATGGGACTCCAACCTCTTTGCTCTGCTTTGCCACGACGAGGTTCACGGCCAACGTATTCGCAACCATCGTTGCAAGAGGCACACCGTCAACTGCAGCTGTCAATACTTTCGTGATCCGTTTTCCAGCGAACTTAGCCAATACGTAACTTGAGGCTTGCCTAAGCAGATTTATGTCGCCGATTATGGATGTATTGTCAAAGTATCCTTCACTGTCAAATTTTATCCTCTTACGAAACTCTGTTTCAAGACCGACAAGTTTGTAGAGGGAGTCCCAGAGGGCCCGCGCCCGCTCCATATTAGGCAGAACATGCCCCTTAACATACCTACTTAATACTGTGACGGGCAGATCTGTCTTCTCAGATAGCTCCCGATAAGTGAATTTTTTTGTGCTCTTCGCGATCCTCAGAAGTTCAACGGTGGCCAATCTAAATTTTAATTCATCTAGATGTGTAGACATATATACCGCTTCCGTATAATTTTTGTATAATTGCGAGGCTATTTATACACAAATGTTAATATCTGCGATTTTATTTATCTCTTTTCATAAACTTGAGATGTTAGCCGATGATTAGCAAGCGAGTAACCAATTAACACCCGAAATGATTGGAGAAACAAATTTAAGCGAAAGATTCTTTCTAATGCGAGGAGACATGAATTGGGTTCCGACAATGGAAGGGGAGAGCAGAAGGGTCGAAGAAAGAGAATTCAGAATGAGTCAAGAGGAGAAACTGTGAAGGTCATCTACAAACCAGCAAAGGAAATTGTAATACTTGATTGCTTCCAATTCTCAAATGACCGATTGAGCCAAATGTTCGCAAAGATAATCCACTCCGGCTTGCCGGTGATGGCGCAGTGGGCTGAGGGTGTGCTTTTCATCTATTTCCCATTGGCGCCTGACACGAATGATCTTATGGATAATTATCTCAGGGGCAGAGTATTCTGGAGTTCAGTTAATTTCACCCTGATGCCTAAATATTCCTCGTCGATCAAAGTAAGCGGTTTAGAGATCCCAGTAATAGACGTTTCAGATCATCCGGTGCTAAGAGAAGTTGCAAGATGGCTCAATGAATATGCGAAGTCTAAGGAAGGGGAAAAGAGTCTCTAAAAATGTTAAATATCTGAGCGGGAACACAATCTTGGCGTGGAGGTAAGCGTAAGTGTACGGTTATGCAGGTAAAATTCTACGCATAAATCTCTCGAATGGTAAAGTTTCCTTAAGTCCATTAGAAGAGGTTGTGGCCAAGAGGTATATTGGCGGAATCGGGCTTGGAATGTATCTGCTGATTAAGAATTCAAAAGCCGGGGTGGATGCCTTCAGTCCAGAGAATCCGCTTATTCTTACAACGGGTCCGTTAAGCGGGACAATCGCTCCTACTGGGGGAAATGGGCATGCCTTCGTTTCTAAGTCTCCCCTCACAGGCGGGCTTGGCGAGTCAAAGTCTCATGGGTTCTTCGGCACAGAGTTGAAGAGAGCAGGATATGACGCTGTCATATTTGAGGGAAAAGCGGAAAAACCAGTCTATGTATGGATAGATGATGATAACGTCCAACTGATGGATGCAAAGGCATTATGGGGAAAGTCCCCGCAAGAGACAGAAGACATGATAAGAGAAGATCTGGGAGACTACTATGTTAGGGTAGCAGCGATAGGACCGGCTGGAGAAAAACTGGCACGTGTAGCATGCATCATGAATGACAAGACTAGAGCCGCAGGTCGTACAGGCCTTGGAGCAGTAATGGGCGCTAAGAATCTTAAGGCAATTGCGGTCCGCGGAACAAAAGACATAGCGGTTGCAAAGCCTGAAGAGTTCCTAGAGTTCGTTAAGATGCTTCATGAGAGAATGAGGGGGCCTGCAACTGAAAAATACCGTACACTTGGGACCCCGCTTAATGTTCTTGTGCATAACTCCCTCGGCGCTTTGCCGACAAGGAACTTCACGAATGCCACTTTTGAGGGCGCCGAGCTGGTGAGTGGAGAATACTTGAATAAACAGTTCGTTGCCAAAATCGTAGGCTGCTCATCCTGCGCCATGCGATGTGAGCACTTAGCAATAGTATCTGAAGGCCCATATAAGGGGACTACGACGCGGGTCGAGTACGAGCCGCTCTGGGCTTTTGGTCCACATTGCGGCGTGGACAGGCTTGACGCAATAATAAAAGCGATGGAGCTATGCAATCTCTATGGGTTGGACAGCCTTTCTACAGGCAACATTATAGGTTTCGCGATGGACTGTTATGAGCATGGAATCTTATCAAAGAATGATACAGGAGGTTTAGAACTTCGTTTCGGGAATGCGGAAGCCATGATTGAGATGGTGCATAAGATAGGAAAGCGTGAGGGATTAGGCGACATTTTGGCGGAGGGGGTGAAGAGGGCGGCTGAAAAGATAGGCAAGGGCGCAGAGAAATATGCCAACCATATCAAGGGGCTTGAGATGACTGGTTATGATATTAGAGGTCTAAAGACTGCGGCCATAGGCTATGCGGTTTCATTTCGGGGAGCTGATCATAACCGGCATGGTGCCTACGCAATAGATCTTAAGGGGGCTGTGGACAGGTTTAAAGTGGAGAAGGGCCGCTCAAAATACGTCATAGATATAGAGGATCTCTACACGATCATTGATTCTCTAATGGTTTGCAAATTTTCTAGGGGCGTATACTATAAGGAATTTGAAGATCTAGCACGATACTACAGTTTAGTAACGGGAATAGAAATGTCCCCTAAAGAGATGAGGAGAGCTGGTGAAAGAATAAACAATTTGGGGAGGCTCTTCAACATTAGAGAAGGATTCACACGAAAAGATGATCATCTGCCGCCAAAAGTGATGAGCACCCCGATTCCAGACAACTGTGTGTCGAAGGGCAGCTATATCTCCCAAGAGGAACTTGACTTCATGCTAGACGACTACTACGCCCACCGCGGATGGACTAGAGATGGAATTCCAACACCAGATAAGCTCAATGAACTTGAGATGGATGAGTTGGCATATATTGTTGAAGGTAAAATCAAGAAGTGAGGAAAGCAAAAATGGCATCTATACATGCTAGGAAATTCGTTTCATCAGATCCTGAAAAATGTGTGGGCTGCTGTGTCTGTGAGTACATATGCTCATACGAGAAGGAAAAGGTGTTTAATCCTTTGAAGTCTAGGATAAGAGTTGTCCGCCTTGACTCGCTTATAAACATGTCCTTGGCGTGCAGGTTATGTGAGAATGCACCATGCGTTACCGCCTGCCCAAGAGACGCCTTAACTCAATCGAAGGAGACAGGTATCATTCTGGTGGATGAAGACAAGTGCAATGGCTGTGGATGGTGTATTGAAGCATGCGACTATGGTGCGATTATGATACACCCTGAAAAGAGAGTTGTGTTCACATGTGACCTTTGTGACGGCAAACCAAAATGTGTTGAATGGTGTCCAGAAGATGCTCTAGATATTGTGAGCACCGATACATTAGCACAGAAGGCTAGAATCTCAGCTGTTAGGAAACTATTTCAAGAAACGACGAAGCGTTAACTCAGCCTTTGGCAGCAAAAATATGTTCATATGTCCTCCTTGGATTTAGATTAGTCTACGCTGCGATGGGTCATAGGAACCCTTTATTCTCTTGACCGTATCCCAAGACTTACGCACAAACTCTGGAAAAGATCCATGGGTCCTAACCCAATCCTCAAGGAACCTAACAGTTCTAGGATCAGCCGCGTAGCCGGAACCGAAGTCGCCATACTCCCTCCTCAACTCGGCGATTATAGAGTCACGGTCAACCTTCGCAATGATGGATGCCGCGGACACGATTGGATAGTTCCTATCTGCCTTATGCTCGGATATTATATGCACATCAAAAGGAATATTCTCTGCTATATGATCCCTGAATCTCTCCGGATAAACGTCTGAGGCGTCAACGTAGACTATCTGGGGCTTGAGTTCCATTATAACCCTCGCCATGGCCCGTGCCTCAAGTCTATTAAGACGGTATAGTCTACCGCCTTTCTCAACAACAGCGTCTATCTCGGCAGGCGCCAGTCTGACCACACTGTAGGCTTCAACGACACGTTTGATCTCAGCCGCGAGAGAACTCCTTTTAGCTGGCGAAAGAAGCTTCGAATCCTTTACGCCTAAGCTAACGATCTTGTGGAGATCACTCTCCTGAATAGCTACACCAGCAATGACCAGAGGCCCGATAACCGCGCCCCTCCCAGCATCGTCAACCCCGCCAATCAACATTAACAAGGACTCTCCTAACTAGAATCCTTAGGCTGTAGGTAATTCAGAACTTCATCCATGATTTCGCCTACTAGATTTACCCTGTTCTCTTCGTCAACCTCAATTATCTTAACATCTCTCCGTCTTCTGATATCCGCAACAAATGGATCGGATACTCTATAATGGATGGTTCCAACGAGAATCTTCCCGCTCTCCATAGCCGCTGATACAGCGTTCCTGAACCGATTAGAGTAAAGCTCCATAGGCCCTATTTCATCGATCACAATTACGTCTGCAGTCTTAACCGCCTCAAAGATTGCCTGCACGCCGATCCTCTCAAGATCATCAAGGCAGACCCCATACTTGCCAATCCTGGGACCAGACTTCCGCTCGAAATGGGCAAGCCACCCCTCTCTTGAGCCTCTAATGTCGTAGATCTTAAACCCGACTCTAACTCCGCCTTCACGGACTTCACGGCTAATCATGCCCCCAACAGTAAATCCTCTAGCCCTTAGGGCTTCGGCAACATTAAAGATAATAGTCGTCTTACCTACACCCGGCCTACCAGTTAAGAGAAGGATGTGCTTCAAGACGCTTCACTTCATACTGTCAGAAGCAGGTCGAAGGCTAGAACTGTTGGAGAACATCCTCTTTCTCGAGTATGTTGCCGCAGTAGTGGCACCTTAACCTCAACGGTTCATCTTTCTCAACGTAGAAGATGGGTTTGACAGGCTCGTGCCTACTATTCGATATGCATGATGGCTTGGTACATTTGACGATCCCGCATAAAACTTGGGGGAGCTTCACAGACTGTTTCTCTACGACCCTATAGTTCCTGATGATGTTTATGGTTGCATGAGGCGCTATCAAAGCGATCCTGTCAACCTCTTCAGGATTCAATTCGCGTCCCTCAATCTTGACAATGTCCTTAATGCCTAGTTTCCCACTAGGAACATTCATCGCTATCGATACAACCTTGCATGAGTGCCCATTAATTCCCAGGATCTTTACTACGTCGAGAGCATGCCCCTTCGTTATATGATCGATGACGGTGCCATTCTTTATCTTAGAAACCCTTAATGTCCTTCTAGACATTTTGAATCCGCCAAACTTAACTAGTCGTTAACAAAATAAAAAACTATCCTAACAATTAATACGCTCAGACAATGACGTTTGTGAGGCGAGTATTCGCATTCTGCATAATTAAGGCTTAAATTTCCATACCGCAATATTCTCCTAATCAAGGTGTTGACGCAAAGATGGAGACTAAACCGAACTTTGTTAACAGAGACATAGTCTCAATAAAGGACTTCACACGTGAGGAGATCGACTACATTCTTGAAATGGCTAAGACATTTGAGCCTCTGGCGGAAAAGGGCTCAGACATGCTAAAGGGGAAAATAATGGCAACCCTATTCTTCGAGCCGAGCACACGAACTAGGCTAAGCTTTCAAACGGCAATGTATAAACTGGGGGGAAACGTCTTAGGGTTTGACGAACCCGGAGTCAGCTCTATCCACAAAGGAGAAACACTAGCCGACACTGTGAGGGTGGTAGAGAAATATTCAGACGTCATCGTTATAAGGCATCCTTTAGAGGGCGCGGCTAGATACGCTGCGGAGTATACAACGATCCCTGTTATAAATGGCGGTTCAGGCGCAGAGGAGCATCCAACTCAAGCGCTACTTGACCTTTACACGATCATAAAGGCTAAGGGGAAGATTGACGGCCTGAACGTGACGATCATGGGGGACCTACGATATGGAAGAACAGTTCACTCCCTTGCTTACGCTCTCTCATTATACGATGTGACGCTGAATCTTGTCTCGCCAAGCCTACTGAAGATGAGGCGTGAAGTCCTGGAAAGCATAAGTGACAAGATAAAAGTGGCAGAGTACGAGGAGATTGAAGAAGTCCTGCCGGAGACAGATGTCCTCTACGTTACACGGATCCAGAAGGAGAGGTTCCCGGATCTTGCAGAGTATGAGAAGGTTAAAGGTTCATATGCCGTTGACCTTAAGGTTCTTAGAGCCGCGAAAAAGGACTTAATAATATTGCACCCGCTTCCAAGGGTTGATGAGATTACAGTCGAAGTAGACTCAACACCATTCGCGAAATATTTTGAGCAGGTGAGAAACGGCGTCATCGTCAGAATGGCTTTGCTTGCACTTGTCCTCGGAGCTATAAAGGAATAACATTTAATATCCTAGTCTTCCCAGTATTCTCTGGTCCTCAAAAACCGTATCTTCGCCCTAAGCAGATCTATGTAGAATTCATTCTCGTCAACCCACATTTTTCCCAGGATCCTTGACGCAGTCTCTGGGCCGACGCCTAAAACCTGAAGTGCAACTATGGCCCTCCTTCCATAACTGAGAACGAGATCAGCGGATCTCCTCGCATTGCTCAGCTCCTTAACATCATCATCGCCGAGTTTCTCCCCGCTCATCCTTCGAGAAAGGATGCCCTTGAGCCGCGTCGGATCCTGCCCCTTCTTGAGGCAGGCTATCAACCCTGAGCCGCATCTTTCGCAGATAGGCCTTTCCGGGATATCTCTCACCCTAACCCTGCCCGACGATTCCCCGCAGGAGATGCAGAACAGCTGGACCACGCGCGCCTCGATCGCACGTCTCATCCTATCAACATTCTTGATGAGAACATGCTTGGGAGCCATCATCTCAGAGAGATCGGAGTACTTAGCTAGGATGTGGTAGGCGAGCGGTGAAGGTGCCTCCCTCACCCATATTTTCTCAACCGCTATGTCACCAGACCTTGCAGAGGAGATAACCTTCACTGCGGACTCGAGATCCACCCTCTCCAATGCTGCCTCTCTAAGCGTTTCATCATAGATCGGGGTCCGTTTGAACCTTTTAGGGAGTTCAGCAAGCCTTTTCGGGCCGAGAATCTTACCCCTCGGTAGCGCCCCAAACCTTTCAGCGACAAACTTCATCCTATCAGCAAAGGGGAACCGGGCTTCCAGATACTCCTCGAAAGCTTTTTTGACATCATTATCCGACAGATTAAAGATTAGGGATGAGACCCTATCAAGTACGAATGGTTCAACTCCTCGCGGCGTCTCAATTAAGATCCTATAGGAGTCGTTCCACCAACCTACAATCAATTCATGATCCGAGAGGACCGAGTCGAATATGCATCCTAAAGTCAGATTGACAGCGTCTCCAAAGCATGCGTGAACTATCAGAAACCGGTCGAATGCCTCTATAACTATACGTCTATGGGTGGGAAGCGGCATACCACGTTTTATATGCTCATCAACCTCTCCCACAGCGTCACATATAACATGGGGGTCAACCGAAAGCTTATCGGCTAGATTCTCAATCACCTCTTCAACACGTGTGGCCAGCTTAAGCTCCTCAGCAATTTCTTCCAAGAGTCTACCTGTCTCCTGCGCCAACCGGAAAGGCACAGGAATCATCTCGCCGTCCCATCCGGGTATCGCCGCTATAGGATCATCTGAGGGGACGACATAAACATCGCCGGTCTCATCCTCTATCTGAACTATCCGCCAGACCCTGCCTTTACATATGAAGCTTAAGCCTATTCTAGCCCTCAAAGCCATAAACTCTTCGCCCAAGGTCCCTATCTTCCTATCCGTCACTACATCGATAATCGGGTATCTTCTTTCATCAGGTATCATCGAGAGGTTCTCGTAGTAGTAGCGCCTAGTCCTCCATCTCCTCCTCAAAACATCTCCATCCACGTTTATCAGGCCTAAATGGGCAAGATATCTTACAACTTCAAGAAATTTATCCTTTGGCAACCCCCTATATGGATATGCACGCCTAACAATGTTGAATACCTCATCAATCCTACTCTCGCTTAGATCTAGGAGGAGCCCAGCAATCTGATGGGCTAAGACGTCAAGCGCATTTACATGGATTTTTATTGGCTCCACGAGTTTTCTCACGGCAAGTCGGATGGCAGCTATCGACTCCAGGGCATCGTCTGGACATGCCGTAATGATCACGCCTCTCGACGTCAAATCCAGCCTATGCCCACTCCTTCCCACCCTCTGGATAAGAGCAGAAACCTGCCTAGGCGACAGGTACTGTATTACCAGGTCAACATGGCCAATGTCTACGCCGAGCTCCATCGTGCTTGTGCAGACAAGGCCCTTCAACATTCGCCTCTTAAACATATCTTCGATCGCCTCCCTCTCTTCCCTTGAGATAGAGCTATGGTGAACTGCAATGTCCGGGGATATACGGGTCAGATGGTGGCCAAGCATCTCAGCATTGGTTCTGCTGTTAACGAAGACCAGAGTAGACGTATGGTTCTTCACTAGATCTCCAATCCTTCTAATTCGCGCCGCCGCTTCAGGCGTAGTCTTCAGCTCTTCAGCGAGCTCATAATCCTCCTCAACGGGGGCAGGATGCTCTATGAAGCAGCTCCAGCTCTTTGGAAGCGAGACTGTTACCGTTCTGATTTTACCCTCAGATCCTGCGATGAACGCCGCTACCTCCTCAGGGTTGCCGATAGTGGCTGAAAGCCCGATCCGCTGGAACTCTCGGCTAGTTAGGATGGCAAGCCTTTCCAAGCCGACTGAAAGTTGGGCTCCCCTCTTATCACTAGCCAGCTCGTGAACCTCGTCCACGATCACATATTTCACGGTTCTCAGATGATTCCTCATCAGTTTTCCGGGCAGAATAGCCTGTAATGTCTCAGGGGTTGTTACTAAGATGTCAGGCGGCTTCTTAGCTTGCCTCTGGCGATCTTTGATCGTTGTGTCTCCATGTCTGACTTCAACCGTGAATCCTAATAGATCAGCCCACTTGGTTATTCTTCCAAACAGATCCCTGTTTAGAGCCCTAAGCGGAGTTATATAAAGGGCGGAGATCCCCCTTCTTTCATCATCTAAAAGGATCTTTGAGAATACTGGGAGCAGGGCAGCCTCTGTCTTGCCGCTTGCTGTGGGGGCGACCAGTAAGACATTTTCGCCGCGCAGTATCGCGGGGATTGCCTCTGCCTGTGGCTCAGTAGGCTCGGATATCCCGAAGGTTTTAAGAGCCGACCTTACTCTCTCATGTAGAAGGAGAAAGACGTCCCCGGCCAAAAAATAGCCCTCTAACCAGCATTTAATATAACGGGCTTAATCTTTTTAGGTTTTGTCGGCTCCAATATGCCTTAACAGCTCTTTGAATGCCACCTTAAACCCATATGCAAATTTCTTCTCTCCACTTTCTATAAACCGCTTTATCTCGTCTAAGCTGAGAAAGAAACCTTCAACAATCTCATCCCTATTGTATTTTAACTCGCCATCATAGTGGCAGATGAAAAGGGCGGAGATCTCACGCTCCGTTTCAGAGAAACTCTTAACCTTACCTATCATCCTCAGCGGCGCATCTATGCCAAGCTCCTCTCTCAACTCCCTTTTAGCCGCGGTCTCATAGTCCTCTCCATAGTCAACGTGTCCAGTTGCAGATCCCGTGTAATAACCGGCGTAAAGATCCTTTGTCATAGAACGCTTCTGAATGAAAAGCTCATTCTTACTGTTCAACACGAAGATGTATACGGATCTATGGATAAGAGCCGATCCCGAGTGGCACGCTTCCCTACTCGCACATCCAATAACATTGTCATTCTCGTCGACAACATAGAAATACTCATTCATAAGATCCTACCAGAGTTGATTTAGACTGAAAAGCGCCTTATCATCTCCTCTCACACATGTCCAGATGCCTCTTAAGATTCCTATTGCTGAAGTATCAAACCATCTTAGGCATGTATCGCCTTGTTCACCGCAGCCCTTGCAGCCTCCATTAACGTCTCACTAACAGTTGGATGGGCATGTATCAGGCTTCCCAGCTCTTCAACCGTACATTCAAGCTTGATGGCTAAGCTAGCCTCACCTATCACTTCGGTAACATTTGGGCCTATCAGATGGACGCCTAAGATCTCGCCTGTCTTCCTATCGCATACGATCTTCGCAAAGCCCTCAGACTCGCCTAGCGATAGGGCTCTTCCATTGGCCAGCATCGGAAACCTGCCAACCGCGACATCATAGCCCTGACTCTTCGCCTCCTCCTCCGAAAGGCCGACAGAGGCGATCTCAGGTTTACAGTAAACACATGAAGGCATAATCTTAGGGTCGAAGACAGAGTTTAAGCCAGCTATATTCTCAGCGGCGACGACTCCACCTGCCAAAGCTGCATGAGCAAGCATCTTCCCTCCAGTAACGTCTCCCACCGCATAGATGTTCGGCACATTCGTCCTCATATGCCTATCAACTAATATGAAGCCCTCCCTCATTTGAAGGCCGACATTTTCAAGACCAAGATTCTCCGTTGATGGCCTCCTTCCCATCGAGATCAATGCCTTCTCCACCTCAACCTCCGTCGACGACCCGTTAGAGGTTACCATCAGCCTAACCCCGGAGTCAGGTCTAATGGTCACAGCCGCCACCTTTGATCCTGTTACAACATCTATTCCCTTCCTCCGCAGAATCCTTTGGTAAGCCGCGCCTATCTCCCTATCGAACGAGGGTAATATAGAGGCTGCGGACTCTATGATCTTAACCTTGGAGCCTAAGCCGTTGAAGATGACGGCCATCTCGATGCCTATGATGCTTCCCCCTATCACTGCGAGACTTTCCGGACATTCCCTAATACTCAATGCTGATCGACTTGTTAAGACTGACTTCTCATCAACCCTGAACTCAGGCGGCCTGGCATCATTGGATCCCGTGGCTATCACTATATTCTTCGCTCTAATTGTCTCCTCCTTTCCATTTGAGGTTGAGACTTGAATCGTGTCTCTTGACTTTATAGTTCCCTTGCCCTCAATGAGTTTGATTGAATTCTTCTTTATCAGATAATGCACGCCGCTTGAGAGCCTATTAACCACAGCATCCTTTCTCTCAGCAGCTTTGCCGAGATCTATACCCTCCATCCTAAGCCCTAAATCGCCGAAATTCTTAGCTGTCTCAAACAGATTGATTATGGAGAGCATGGTCTTAGTAGGTATGCATCCCCAATTCAGGCAGGTTCCGCCAACCTTCTCCCTCTCTATTAGAGCAACGCTCCTCTGGAGCTGTGCTGCTCTTATGGCGGCCACATACCCTCCTATACCCGCACCTATAACTGCTACGTCAAATATGGGATTTCCAGCCGATCCTGACATGTCCCTAATCTTCGCTTAAGCCATTTATAAAAGCTCCTTTTCTGAGATAATTGGTGATTTGTGCGTGCATCCTGATTTCTCATGGAGCCAGAAGAACTTTAAGCGCTCTCCTCTCCTCAATCATCCTGAAGCCTTCACTCCACTCCTCAAGATGCAGCTTCGCCGTTATTAACGGTGCTAGCCTAATCTTACCTTGGCTCAGAAGCGTTATACTTCTCCGCCAACTTGTCCACACTGTTCCCCAAGATCCTTTCACATCAAGCTCTCCTTCAACAATCCGGTCTAAATCCATCTCTGATGGTTTCCCGAGCCCAAGCAACCCGACTCTCCCGCATTTTCTCACCAACTGAAACGCTTGCCTCCTAGCCGAAGGTGCGCCGCTCGCCTCAAGAACAACATCGACGCCTAAACCATCAGTCAAACTTTTCACCGATTCGACAGGATCCTCTTCGTCGCAGTTCACGGTTACATCCGCGCCGAGGCTTCTCGCGGTCTCCAATCGTTCCTTATCCGCCCTTATCCCAGTTACCACAACAAGGCCTGCGCCAGCCGCCTTTGCAGCCTGAAGCGCAACTAGACCAGCTGGTCCAGGACCAACAACCGCGACGGTGTCCCCGGGTTGAACGCACACCCTCTCATAAACGAGCCGCACCACGCATGCGACAAGCTCGACCATAGCCGCCTCATCGAAAGGCAGGTTTTCAGGTATTTTATGAAGGATGCTTGCGGGTACATTCACGTATTTGGCGAATGTCCCGTCCGCCCTATGAGAGCCAAGGACACGCTTGTCTCCGACGCATCGATTAGCATGGTTTGTCCTGCACATATAGCATTTTCCGCATGGTATTGTCGCGGGAGAAGTCACACGGTCTCCTACATCATAATCCTTAACCCCACTCCCCTTCTCGACGATTACGCCGGAATACTCGTGGCCCAGGACAACGGGGGGAGTGTAGAATGCTGTGTCATGATAGATGTGGATGTCAGTGCCGCAGATACCTGTGTACTTAACCTCGATCAAAACTTCATCAAATCCCACCTTTGGAACTTCTTTTTCCATAAGCTCAACATTTCCTGGTCCACGCTTCACCTTCACAACAGCCTTCATCAAAGAACCTCGCTTCCATATCCAATAACATAATAACTAACCAACCATTAGAATTAAATAGTTACCTGGAACTGGATGCGAAAGATGGAGCAAGGTATGGAGAAATGGAGGCTTCTGAATCTCGCTTCGCCTAACAGGCCTGAGATGAACTTGGCAATCGAAGAGGCTGTATTCCATTCGGTAGCGGAGATGAGAGCCCCGCCCACGGTCATGTTCTGGAGAAATGATAAAGCAGTGGTTGTCGGCTACTCACAAAGCGTGGAGGCCGAGGTCGATCTAGACATATGCGAGGTTGAAGGGGTAAGGGTTGCCAGAAGGTTCTCAGGCGGAGGCACAGTGTTCCACGACCATGGAAACCTGAATTATAGCATAATTATCAAGGCGGACCATCCCTCAATTAAGGGTTTAGATGTTGCCGGCTCCCACAGGTTCTTTGTAAGCGGTGTCATCACTTTTCTTGAAGATTTGGGGTTAAGCGCGGTTTTCAGCCCTCCAAGCGACATAATGGTTAACGGAAAGAAGATTTCCGGTAACGCCCAGGCCAGAAGAAGGGGGACAATACTCCATCATGGAACACTCCTAGTAAACTCAGACCTGGATCTTCTCAATAGAGTCTTGAAGGCTAGAGCAAGTCAGGATAAAAATTCAAATGTCAGTAGTAGGAGAAGACCCGTAACAAATCTGATAGATGAGCTAGGGTGCAGCATCTCGATCTGGAGAGTGACATCCCGGCTGAAAAAGTCGTTTGAAAAAGCGTTCTCAATAATGTTAGTTGAGAGCAGCCTAACCATGGATGAGGCGAGGATATCTGGGGTCCTCTGCAAAGAGAAGTATGCTAGACGAGAATGGATCTTTCTCCGATAAAAATGTATCAACGCCTGGGCATTGATCCTAAATCTTAAATTCTTGAGCAGCTTTCCAGAAGGTTGGGACAAGTATAATGGGAAGATCGATGCGGGCATTTAGATTCCATGCCCCTGGATACGTCAAAGTCGAGGATACAGGTATCCCGAAGGTTGGACCGAGAGATATTCTAGTCGAAGTTAAGGTTGCGTTGACATGCGGCACTGACGTTAAGATGTATAAAAGGGGGCACCCGAAAGTCAAGCCTCCAGTCACCCTTGGACATGAATTCTCTGGAATCATCGCAGAGGCGGGGGATAAGGCGGCAGGTCGGTTTCGCGTTGGTGATAGGGTTTCAGTTGCTAACTCAGCCCCCTGTAACACATGCTTCTTCTGTAAGGTTGGTAAACCTAACCTATGCGAACATCTGATGGAAACGCTGATAGGCTTCAGTGTCGACGGAGCCTTCGCCGAGTATGTTCTAGTCCCAGCACCCATCGTTGAACAGAACACGTACAAGATTCCTGAGAATGTCTCATTTGAGGAGGCCGCGCTGCTTGAGCCGCTTGCATGCGCGATTAACGGATGCGAAGCCGCCGACATCGGCTTAGGCGACACAGTAGTGATAATAGGTAGCGGCCCAATAGGCCTAATCCACCTTCAACTCGCAAAGATGAAGGGTGCCTCAAGAGTGATCGTTACAGACCTTCGCGAGGAGAGATTGAAGACCGCGGAGAAGCTTGGAGCCGATGTACTTATCAACGCCTCCAAGGAGGATCAGGTGAGCCGCGTAAAAGAATTAACCAATGGATTAGGCGCTGACATCGTAATAGAAGCTGTCGGCCTACCTGAAACTTGGGAGACGGCTGTCCAAATGACGAGAAAAGCTGGAACAACCCTCTTCTTTGGCGGATGCCCCTCAGGCTCAACGATAAAGCTAGACACGGAAAGGATACATTATGAGGATCTGACATTGAAGGGAATATTCCATCATACGCCCTTCTCAGTCTACAAAGCCTTCAAACTTATATCTTCTGGAAGATTTAATGGAAGACCGCTGATTTCGGAGCGGATGCGACTCGAAGAGACGGAGAAGGCGCTGAATAAGATGGGAAGTGGAGAATGCATTAAGATTGGGATAATCCCATAATGGATGAGCGGCAAAGAGACGAAAAATAATTAAGCATGGTTCTTCGAATTATTAAGAAAACTTTGGACAGGGATGAGGGAAGTTGCCTGAAGAAGAAGCGATTCTGCAAAAATTGAGGGATGCAATAGTCAATTTGGACATTGAGGGGGTAAAGGCGGCTGCTCAGGAAGCCCTTGCTGCAGGCATACCCGCATATAAAGCGGTCGTCGAAGGCATGGCTAAGGGAATGGAAATAGTTGGACAGAAGTATGAGGCGGGAGAATACTTCCTAGCCGAACTTATCATGGCCGGGGAGACAATGAAAGAGGGGATGACAATACTTGAACCCTACCTAAAGGCTGGAGATCTCAAGTCAGCTGGCAAGGTTGTTATCGGCACGGTGAGAGGGGACCTTCACGATATAGGAAAGAATATTGTCATCACCCTGCTTAGGGCTGCAAATTTTGAGGTTATCGACTTAGGAATTGATGTTACGCCTGAAAAGTTCGTTGAAGCTGTGAGGGCGCATAGACCCGACATTCTTGGCATGTCGGCCCTACTTACTACCACGATGATGGAGATGGGGAATGTGATAGAAAGCTTGAAAAAAGCGGGCTTAAGGGACGGCTTAAAGATTATTATTGGAGGTGCACCGGTAACACCTGAATTCGCGGAGAAGATAGGCGCTGATGCCGCTGCAAGAGACGCGGTCGACGGAGTCCGCATATGTAATGAGTGGATGAAGGAAAAGGCGCGAAGCTGAGGATTCCATCATAAGTATTTTTTGTACCGTGGGTTGTCTCTAAGGACCGGTTTCCCCTTCTCTTCAACCACTATTTTGGCGAAACCCCTCTCCTTTATCGTCTCATAGTCGTGTCCTGAATCCGACGGGTAAATAGCCAGAAAAACTAGTTCTTCTTTACCAGTGTTAACTGTGCGATGCGCCATTCCAGGCGGGATGTAGACCAAAACGTTCGGCTCGATCTTAGCTTGGGCAATCTCTTCATCACGGCTCTGCATAAGAATCAGCCCTTCGCCTCGGATTCCAAGATAGACTTCACATGTGTTATCTTTCTCATGATAGTGGCCCTTCGTGAAGTAGTATTCATCGCCAATCTTCCCGGGATAAATCACCGTGCACCCCACGTTGAAAAGCCCCTCAGCTGGTTCACGTGGAATCTCATACACCTCGTATATAAGCGGGTCCTTTCCCTCCTTCAGGATCCTCCCTACGGTTTCCTCATCAGAGAAGTATCCTAGAAGGTCGCTGAGCCGTCTCTCCACCTTCACACTGTAAGGGTGAATTCCAGTAGGCCCCCCAATTTTCGCAGAATACGGCTTTCCCTCAACGTTCAATTTAATCCCTTTCCCCTCACCTTGTCTACTGTTTAATATAAATAACTTTTGAGTAGAGAACATGTTTTATTTTTCCTCTCGGCAAAAGGGTTACGCACATATATGTGTAATTCATGTCTCGCGTAGACTACTCACATACTCTCTTATTTCAGCCGCTTTGTCCGCAGACAGCATACCCATTCCTAAAAGATTTTCCACTATTTCAGATATCGTTGTGATTGAGGTAACAGTGTACCCGAGCCCCTCCAGTCTCTCCCTGCCTCCCTGCTCTCTATCAACTATTACGAGAACCGCCTCGATTCTTCCCCCCATAGACTCAATCGGCCTCATTCCTTCGATCTTCGATTCCCCATCTGTTAAGACATCGTCGAAGAAGAGGAAGCGATCGCCTTCCTCGACCACTCCGCCCGCAATTCGGCCAGTTGAACCGTATGCTTTCTCCTCCTTCCTCACTACTATGCATGGCATGTTCAGCTTAGAGGCAACACTTGGCAGGACCAATGCGCCCTTAAGCTCTATTGTCGCCAGCTTATTTATTGGCGATGAGCATGCAACCTTTCTAATGTGGGATGCAACAATGTTGACGACATTGTTGAAGTCGGCTGGAGAGGATAGAAGCCAAGCTAGGTCAATGTAGTAAGGGCTGACAACGCCTGATTTCAATTTGAATTTTCCAAGCCTGAAGGCACCTGAAACGGCTAAAGATCTCGCAATACTAACTGTTTCATCGTCCACATTTTCCACCTGCTAAAGGACAATCGACCAGCGGGTTTAAAGACTTATCTTCCTGCATAATGTTTGGCGCCGTTTAATCCTGCCAACTGGATTCGAGCCTTCTTTTCGAATTGTCTTAGGTAAATGCTCCTCACTTTTCCAATTGTGTCAGCTTCCTCTGGCTTCTTGTCATCTCTTATTCTAGTTATTCTTGCAAATCTAAGAGCCATGCCGCATTTGTATTTTGGGCTTTCCTGTATTTCGTTATATGCTACCTCAACAACGATCTTCGGGGATACGATGACCTTATGTCCATCCTCGTATAATGCAATCTCTTTAAGCCTCTGCGTCATCTCCTCAATCTCATGGTCAGTCAGTCCCTTGAACGTCTTCCCCACCGTTAAGAACTCGCCGCTTTCTTCGTCTCTTGCGGCAAGGTAATAGTCTGAGAGCCATTTATGCCTCTTTCCATATCCATACTCAGCCGCAACTATCACCAGATCTAATGGCTCCAAGACCTCCTTTATTTTGAGCCAGAATTTGCCCCGTGCACCCAGGATATATGGGCTGTCTAGTCTCTTAGCCATCAAGCCTTCATGACCTCTAGAAATCGACTCACTAAGAAATCTTTGAGCAACCTGCACGTTGTCAGCCACAATCTGCTCTGTCAACGGTATATCTCCGGCTATCTCCTGCAGCCTTCTTCTCCGTTCATGGTAGGGCATGTCTATGAGACTTTGACCCTCAACAGAGATGACGTCGAATAGAAAAAGCTTAACTGGAATTTTTTCAATGACCGAGTCTACGTCTTTGATCCTTTTGAAGCGTCGCATAAGATGCTGGAATGGTAATGGGCTGCCGTCTTTTCCGATGGCGATTACTTCACCCTCCACTATCGCCTCCTCAGCCCTTATCTCCCTACGTATTAGCTGAACAATCTCCGGTAAGCTCCCCGTTATCTCGGTCAGTCTTCTACTGAATATCATGACCCGCCCCTTTGATTTGTGAATCTGAACCCTCGCTCCGTCAAGTTTGAACTCAAGCGCGGTCTTTCCCCCATGCTCCTCCAAAGCCTCCTCTAGACTGTTCGCGGTCTGAGCGAGCATAGGTCTAAAAGGCCTGAAAACTTTGAAGCCTATTCTTGAAAGCGCGTCTAAGCCCTTCGTCCGGCAGATCTCGGCAACCTCCCCTATGTCCCCCATTATCATCGTTGCTTTTTGCACGGTCTCTAGCGGAATAGAGAAGGCCTTTGCCACCGCTGACTCCATTAGACCCTCGCTGAAACCAGTTCTCATCTCCCCAATTATTATTTTCACAAGGTATTTCACTTCGATAGGCGATGCACGTGCGAGAAGTGCTTCGATAAGACGCTCCTTCTTCTCCCTTGAACCTGAGCCAGTCGCCTCTGCAACAGCATCGAACACTTGCCTAACATCAAGTATGGAGAGAGGGCTCTCGAGGAGCACCGTCTGCCTTGCCTTCACACCTCTCTCAAACAGTTTCTGAGATGCAGCTCCAATGTCTCCTGTCTCCCTGAAAGCGGCTAAAAAATCATTCCAGCTAACACCCATCAAATTCCTGATTATGCCGCTCAGCGTTTCCCAGCTCACGTCTAATTCTCTCTGATCCCATCTCGGAAATGGTCTGCCCAGCATCATGGAGATCGCAGGCTCGACTTCCTTAGGCTCAAGCGTTCTTATAAAATCCGCCGCGATAATGATTGCCAAATTGCGTCGTGTTGTTGCCGATATCCTCTCGCAGACGTCTGTTAGAGCCTTAAACCTTGTCATGAGGTATCAGCCAAGTTAAGCGTTGGGGCCGGTGAACATTCTTAAGCTGTACTTGAAACTCTTCGACCCCTAGAGTAAAAGATTGGATGCTATTGCCATATCTTGTCTATCTCTGCGTGTATTTCACGCTTCGTCTTTTCAAACTCCTCTAATGAGAGTTCTCCAAGCTTGTAGCGTGTTTGAAGTGTTTCAAGCGTTTCTCTCAATTCTTTCTCCTTTTCTTTTCTTTCCCTAGTAAGGGATTCCAGAAGGTTTAGTGTATCATCGATTCCAGGCTTAACGATATTATATGTTTCCTCTGATATCTTTCCATCTCTAAAGGACTTTTCTAAAGCTTCTTTAAACGCTTTAAGATTTGTCTCCATGCTGAGAATATCAGCGGCTTTCTTTTGGCCGAGGATTTTTTCCAGCACCTCAACTTCCGCCCTAAGATCTTTTATGGATTCCTCAAGATTTTTCTGTTCTGCCTTCAACCCTTCAGACTTCTGACTAAAAGTCTCAGCGTCGATCTCGCCTACCTTCCTACGGATCTCGATCTCCTCAAGTGACACTGCAATCTCACTCAACCTAACGTTTTTCTCGTCCAGAGACTTCTTTAACTCATTGATCATGTTAGTTCTCTTGCTTAAAAGACCGCTAAGCCTTTCCGAGTATTCTCTATACAGTTTGAGAAAAACCCTCTCGGACACCTGATTTGACTGAAACAATCCTAAAAGTGCTACTCTTCTCTCATATAAAGCCGCGATTTCAGCCATTAGAGCTGCTGCCTCCTCTTTCCCGCCACCAGCTGGAGGCACTTTTGACGAGGCTTGAACCTGCATCCTTGTTGTTGGAGGAGGAACAGTCGGCGGTACTGGAGGCAAAGGCTCTCCAGGTCTGACTAAGGGCGGAGCATACTGCGGCAGCTTTGTTCCACAATATATGCAGTATCTCATAGCAGGCGCGAGTCTACCGCATCCTGGGCACCTGACTTTCTGCTCTTCATGTTCAGACACGGGCATTCCCCAACGTTAATGAGGATCAGCAATATATTAAGGTTAATGGTCTAAGATTAGTTATAACTGGTCTAAAATCTCGACTAATGTCTTAGGAGGAAACTTAATGGGTAGCGGCTACATCGACCTGAGAAGGGCTTTAAGGGATTACCTGCGAGATCAAGAGGTCACTGTCTCAGACATACTTGATCTGATGGATGAGGAGAAGGAGGGGATTATGGATGCGCTTGCAAAGAGAGTTAGACTATCGAGAGAGCAGAGGAAGGCTTTAGAACGAAACGTCTCTAGCCGCGATCTAAATCTGCTGCTATTCGTGATCCAAGCCTTCTATCTGCTGAACCCCTCAGGAATGTATAAGGGTCTCATGATTGAGCCTTCGAGGGAGGACGTGGTCTCCGGCGATATGGTCACATATGAAGGTTGCCTGAGGATTCTTAAGGCTCTCAAGATTTCCACAGACGCATTGGAAGACTTGGCCTAATGGATTTCTATGGTGTCCCCATCCTTCAAAATATGGTCAGGACCGACCTTCTGTCCCGGATACTTCACGCTAGATCCCCAGACTCTAGCATAACTGAATCTCTCATAGAGAGTGGAGTGGAGTCTGCGAGCCGCCTCAATAACAGTTGTCCCCTCCTCAAGGATCACCGGCTTCTTCGACGGCTCCTTCTCCCAGGGCTCCTTAGCATAAACCCTGATTATCCTTAACATTTGAAAAATATTCCTTCCAATATCTTCAAGCCCTCTTCCATCCCTGCACGACGTAGCCAAGACAGGAATGCTTAAGCCAAGTTCCCTTTTCAATTGCTCCGCCTTCTCCTCTGCGCCGGGCATGTCAACTTTATTCGCGATCAACAAGGTTGGCTTGTAAATGTTACTTGAGAATAAACTGCCTTCGATATCGTCTAAGGAGACTTTTCCACGAATCCTGATGAGGGCTGATCTTATTCCGTAACCCTGAACTAATCTCTTGACTTCTTCAGGGGTGCAGTTTACTAGTACGCCGCCTCCGATGATATGGATTCCGGCATTTGCCGCCCTCCTAATGATCTCAACCTCGCCCTCAGGCTTTTCAATGATCATTCCAACGTTTTCCAGCTCAGACTTGATTGTCAAGAATTGGTCGAAGGGGTCATTTGACAAGTCTACCATAATGATGAGGCCGTCAGCATTCCTAGCAAGCCCAAGTATCTGGGGACCATGCATCTTCCCCTCCGCTGCACCTCGAACCAGAGCTGGCGCCTCGATGAGTTGGAACTGCACGTCGCAGTATTGTAGCATTCCGACAACGGGTTTCTGGGTTGTGAATGGTATATCGGATATTTCTGGTTTAGCATTCGTCAGTGAAGAGAGAAGGCTGCTTCGACCCACATTCGTGGGCCCCAATATTATAATCTGACCCGCCCCCTCCTTTGGCACAGAGAAATCCAGCCCAGAGCCACCTCTCCTTCTCTCCCTATCCCTCTCAAGTTCCCGTTCCAAAACCGAAATTCTATGCTTAACATTGGCTATGAGCTTGCTTGTCCCCTTATGCTTCGGCACAAGAGAGAGGAACTCCCGCATCAACCGCACTTTTTCCGCTGGTGAGCGTGCAGCTACAACTTCAGCCCATTTTGCCTTGGCCTCTGCTGGCAGGTTTGTGACCATTTCTATCGACGTCCAGCCTCGAAACCCCTACTTATAAAGGAAAATTACTTACTGAGAGATAAATTTAGATGCATCTGGTGAGAGAGGCGGCTGCTATCCTGCTTCCACTTTTACTCCATCGCCGGCCCTTGATATCCAGCCTTGCTTGGCCCCCGCTGAGACACATTCAAAGATAACTTTTTTGCCCACTTTCTCATCTTTCACCAAGGCGATTATGCTTCCTCCCATCCCGGCCCCGGAGATCTTGGCTCCGTAGGCTCCAGCCTCAATCGCCGCTGAGCAGATGTCATCAATCTTTGGGATGCTGACATCATACAGGTCTCTTAGGAGAGACTGCTGATAATTCATGACTTCGCCTAGCACATGATAACTCATCTCTTCAGGTCTCACTCGCCTTATCTTTTCCCATGCCTCTTTTCCCAGGTTTGCCACTACCACATCTTTAGTTATAATCTCCGATCTTAGAACTTTCAGCGCAAGATCCGTCGACTTCTGCATCCTTAATGTGAAGAGAATCCTTCTCTTTGGCACTTCATCAAGATCGGTGAGGTAGTCTTTAATCTCCTCTTCTCGGATCTCCTCCCATTTCGGCTCGAAAAATCTGTGTCCAAGCCTAGACTTTAATATTTCAGGCACCCTTGGGTTCGCCATCAGCGACCTAAGTCCCTGATCGATTTCAGCCTGTCTCTTAGGGTGTATCTCCGCAGTTGAGTGTCTCACCCCTGAGTCGACAATGGTGAAGACAAGATCCCTAAATGGGAGAGATTCAACATTGTATGGCGGCCTGCATTCAAGCTTGATTATTCCGCCGAAGGCTACACCGTACTGGTCAAGTCTGCCGCATGGGATTCCAACCTCCTGATTCTCCGCATAAAATGATATTTCAGCCACATCCTTTATGTCCAAATCTAGACTGTTCATGCGGTTAAGAAGCTCTGTGAAGCCTACCTCCAGAGCCGCGCTGCTTGAGAGCCCTGACCCCACGGGGATATCGCTCTCTATTATCACATTTGCACCTCTTAGTTCTTCAGCTAGTCCACGCTTTATCAGCACATTGACTACTCCGCGTAGATAATTTCCGAAGAATTTTCCGGGAAGCATCTCATTAACGGCGACTTTGAACTCGTCCATATAGGGTTCTCCAAGCGATTCAAGATCCCTAGATTTGACCGCTATAATCCTGTCCCCTCTCGGTTCTCCATATAGACGCATCCGTAAATTAATTGCGACTGGAACCACAGGTAACCCCTTATAATCCTGATGCGTATTAAGGAAATCAGCTCTACCTGGGGTTGACACGATTAGCGGGTCGCCCATGCATAAGCCTCCGCCTCAGAGCCTCCTTAGTATTTCCTAGGCAGATTTAAAATCTATTTTTTATGCGAGTCCCTTTGGAATCGTCACCAGCGTGTCAGTCTTCAGGGCTTTTTCTAAGCTCCTCAGCCTTCATCTCTGGAGTGTAATCGTATGTGACTGTTCCAGCTCCGGTTTCCACACCTGCGAAATATTTTATCTTTCCCTTCTCGCGGTATGGAGGATAAAACTCGACATGAAAGTGGTAGTAGGGATAATCTTTGCCGTCTGTCGGCCTCTGATGTAGAGCCATCATATACGGGAAGCTCATATCGTAGAGATTATCAAATTTTCTCAGTATACTTTTCAATATGCTTGCAAAGGACCATTTTTCTTCCTCCGTAAGGTCTATAATGGCCTGTATGTGCCTTTTCGGGTATATGTGAACCCCGAATGGCCAATGTGCAAAGAAAGGTAGAAAGCATATGAAGTCCTTATTTTCGCATACTACTCTAACCTTATCTTCTTTCTCCTTCTCAATTATCTTGCAGAATAGGCACTTCCCAGTTCTTTTCAGGTAATTTCTGCTAGATGATAGTTCACGCTGAATTATGGGTGGAACGAATGGGAAGGCGTAAAGCTGTCCGTGAGGATGATCCAAGGTCACGCCGATTATTCGACCCTTATTCTCGAAGATGAAAACATACTTGACGTATTCCAGCTTCTGCAGCTCTTCGAAACGTTCCCTCCAAAGGTCGATTACGGCCTTTATATTCTCGACGCTTAGCTCCGAGAGAGATGTGTTATGTTCAGGCGTATAAACTATTACTTCACATATGCCTTCAGCCCGCCTACAACGATAAAGCCTGTCAAACTTGACGTCTGGAGGCGGGGCGTCCGGCCTTAGGGCTGGAAACTTGTTCGGTAAACTGAGCACGGTCCAGCCTTTTCCAGGCACCTCATCAGCTCCTGGACAGAATGGGCAGTAACCCTCCGGAAGCAGAGGACGTACTCCCCTCTTGCCTGATACAATTATCCACTGAGATAGAATAGGATCCCACCTTAGCTCCAATCGCTTACCTACATCCTCCTTTAAATTTTGACTGGAAGGATTCCGGGGCGAGTTCGCTTCTGTAAACTTTGTTTTATCCTCCAGCTATTTTTATCTTCTCACATTCTCTTGGCGGAGAGAATGTTTAATTAGATGACAATCCTCAAAGGGTTGGCAGGTGAACTTGAAGGATGGGGCAGAGCGATTTTGAGGCGGTTATCTTCGACTGGGACGGGACTTTAGCGGACACGAAGGAGGTCGTGGTGCTCTCATTCCAGATGGTTCTAGCTGAGGTTGGATGCAGGATTAGTGACAGATTTCTTGAGAGATTAATCGGGATCGGCGCACGGAACATGTTCAAGGAGGCTTTGGAAAGCGCAGGCATACCATTCGACGAAAAGATGATAAATGATCTTTTGAGGAGGAAAACATCCATCCAGCTAGGTATGATCGACCGTGTTAGGCTTTTCGACGGCGCAATTGAGCTTCTAGATTCCCTACATGGAAGGTTGAGAATCGCGTTGGCAACTATGAGTAACCGCGAAGTAATAGAGAAGGCCATTGCAGCGATGGGGATTAAAAAATATTTCGATTTGGTGCTGACCGTGGATGAAGTCAAAAAACCTAAACCCGATCCAGAAGTCTTCCTAAAATGCGCAGAGAAGCTTGGTGTCCAACCGACAAAATGCGTGGTTATTGAAGATTCCGTTTTTGGCGTGATCGCGGCTAAGAGGGCTGGGATGAGATGCATCGCCGTCCTAACCGGAGCCTATGGGATGGAGGAACTTGTGAGGGAGAATCCCGACCTAACTGTCAAATCATTAATGGAGATTGAGAAAATTTTAGGTTTCATTCTAGGCTAATAAAGGGTGGCGATTAAACACGTGGGATGCTCACGGCAACACCCTCTTGGGCTAAGTTTATTAAGACCCTAATCAGTAAGGATGGCTCATAATCCGACCGTGGCGTGGGTACATGACTTCGAAGAAGGATGAGGCTGCTAGGCCCGGATTATCAAGGTCGAAATATATATTCGCCTCTATTATGATAAATTTATGCCTCGGAGCGGTTTATGCCTTCAGCATACTAGTTCCACCGCTTGAAGCTGAGTTTGGATGGAAGAGAATAGAGACTTCTCCCGCCTTTACCATAGCACTGCTAACCTTTGCTCTCTCTATGGTTCCGGCCGGGAAACTCCTAGATCGGAAGGGTCCAAGATTCGTGGCGACTGTTGGGGGTGTTCTACTCGGACTTGGTATGATCCTCTCTAGCTATACGGATTCACTTACATGGCTTTACTTGTCATACGGGTTTATAGTTGGGCTTGGTATAGGCTTCGCCTACGGCGCGCCCATCGCAACATGCAATAAATGGTTCCCTGATAAGAAGGGGTTAGCAACGGGGCTTGTTGTCTTCGGCTTCGGCGGCGGCTCCATAATATTTGCGCCATTATGGACCTCACTCATTGAATCCTTTGGATGGAGATACACTTTCACATTGACGGGAATACTTTTCACTGTTCTAACTGTCAGCCCAGCCCAGATTCTCAGGAACCCGCCGGAAGATTATAGACCAGGCGCCAAAGCTTTGGCTTCAGCATCTAAAGCGAAGAGGGATCTGAAACCTACCGAGATGATTCAAACATCAAAATTCTATCTTCTCTGGATCAGCTACCTATTCGGTACAACGGCAGGTCTGATGATAATTGGGCAAGCTAAGATGATGGCTATGGAACTTGCGAACATCGACAGCCTGCAAGCCTCATTCGCCGTCTCGATCCTAGGAGGCTTCAACGCGCTTGGCAGAATAATGTGGGGGTACATTGGAGACAAAGCTGGAAGGGAGACAACATTATCCGCCACTTTCCTCACCTGCACAGTCTCACTCTTATTAATCAGCACCATATTTGAGCCGGCAATATTCATCGCTGGTCTCTGCCTGATAGGCCTATGCTTCGGAGGCTTCCTTGCCCTCTACCCATCATTAACCTCAGACCACTATGGAAGCAGAAACATGGGAATAAACTATGGGTTGCTCTTCACCGCTTATGGAGGCGGAAGCATCCTGGGACCGACACTAGCAAGTTACACAAGAACATACAATGGGTCATACCTCCCAGCTCTGTATGCCTCAGCATTCTTAGCCCTCCTCGGAACAATCTTGGCATTAGTCCTCAAGATGAGAATCAAGACCGAACTGGATAAAAAATCCCAAGAGGATCGCCAAACTTAAATCATTCCAAGCGTTAATAGAATGAGGCTCGCTGGGAACAACGGGCCCGTGAAACGCGGCATAAATTGCCCCGTTCGGGACGCGTAGCCAGGACAGCGCGTCGGCCCTCTAAAGCCCTCACGGCTAAAGGAGAGCCGAAGATCCTGGGTTCAATTCCCAGCGGGCCCGCCACTTTAAGCTTAAATTCGTCTAGTCGAACTGTAAGTATTACTGTAGTTTTCCCGGAAGAGCCTGAAATCATTTGAACAATAAAAGATCTTTAAAGATGATCTTCTTTTCGGTCACCTCTCCCCAAAAGATAATCCGGAAAAATTTTGACAAAGTCTTAAATAATTACGACTCGGTAATTTCTGTGACAAAAATAGAAATCCAAAAAAGTCAAGGCAGTAGCTATGGATAAGCCTGAAATATCCTGGACGCTATTGGGTGAGTCTAATTTAAGATTTCCTGGAATAGATTATGTGCCGTTAAAGTTCTCAAGGGTTGTCGTGCATGGTTAAGGTTAGAAGGGGAATCGCTTTAGCAGTGTTGATAGTGTCGGTTCTCCCATTAGCTCTTATATATGGAATGCTCGCGTTCCAGGCTGAGCCTCCATTTGTCTGGAAGAATCTCACCATCGTCGAGAAGAATATGTTTATGATTACGCTTGACTCAAGCCCGGGCATCTTCATACCGCAAAGAATATTGTCGTCATCTGCTGGTGTCGAAAGGAGCCTATACTTATACGTTGGTCTCGGATGCATAACTTTTGAGGATCAGACGGAAAACTACGTCTTCCTATACTTAACTGCAACATTAAGAGATTTCCGAATTGGATTGAAATCCTTGGTGAACAGGTATCTTCTCGCCTATATTAGCAATAGTAGTTTAATTGACGGTGTGATGGGAAGATATGGTTTACCGCACACCTATGCTAGAGCCTACTTTTTTCAGACAGTTCAAGGGTCCGCAAATAAAACTTATCTGCGGTTTGAGTTGCCTAACGGAGACTCGCTGGCCGAGTTTTCAGCTATTATAACTGGAAGCATAGAATTTCGGAGCGGCACATTAGACGAATGCTTCTATCATCTGAACGGAAACAATTTGACCGCGATAAGGTTAACGGGCAACTATACGGACATTAGGCTCCAGGCTTTTAATGTGAGCTCCGCACACGCAAATGTGACCTTCTCTGAAAAGACCCTGATGTGGAATTACATTGGAACCTCTCTAGCTATTAGAAGGTCGCTCTCGGCAATTTATGCTGAAAGGAGATTTGAGGGAAAGATTGGTTGGATGGACTGGAGGTAGGGGGATGTACTATAATGCTGGGCTTAAGATTCTTGGCTAAGACTGTCCTCGTATTGTTATCTCTCCTAATCTGCCTTAATTTCATACCACTGTCCACGCAAGCTGATGGGTCAGACATGGTAAATGTTCGAGGAGTAGTTTTAGATGATGAGACGGGTTGTCCTCTGCCTGGGGCTCAGGTAATATTTTGGAGTATAGATAAAGGCGCATTAACGGTAACAACCGATCTGAATGGTTATTTTTTCCTTCAGGCAATGCCCAAGGGCTTTTACACAATCTATTGCTACTGTGACCGCAAGGACACGCCTGGAATAGATTATGTCCCTTTCCGGCAACATGTTCATCTCACAGAGGATATGGAATTATCATTTAATCTTCTACCAGGAGCCTCAGTGAGGGTAGAAGGCGAGTTCAGGCCATTTGAGTCGATGCAGATCATTAGGACGATCGTCTTTCATGTCGACGGCATCCCTGAAGATAAGCGTGCACTATCAAGTTATGGGTCGGCTTATGCCGCAAATCAGATACTTAGGTTAGACGGCAGATCAGTCATAGTTCCCTCCAACATGCCAGTAAAGGTTAATGTCGAGATATATCTTGTAGACGGGTCTGTGAGGAGGGTACTCATAGACTCCTCAGCGGAGAATATCTCGGTGTCTCAGGGCGGGCTCCTAAGGCTCGACCTCAGAAACCTATATTTGAAGTCGGAAGTGCAGTCAGGCTCCCTCTATCGCTATTTGGAAATGGTGAGAGAGTACCTAGAAGAGAACAAGAAACTTGGGTTCTTTGTTTTTTATGAGGAGACACGGTTGACGCACGGGGAGAAACTTATTGAGGCGGCAACGGCCCATCTTGCCGAAGGCGATTATGATGCAGTCTACGCAGACCTAAGGGAATCTTACCTCATAATAATGGATGTAGCGAATTCTCTGTTGAGTATGCGATCTAACGCTTCAGCCACTGTATACTTCATCACGCCATTCCTAGCTTCAACAGCCCTTGCGTTTTCATTCGTCATCTTCGACGAGAGACACCGCCAACTGCTGGTTAGCATCTCCTTATACATCCTACTTCTCATCCTATTATACCATTTGTATCCCGGCTACAGCATATTCCAAAGTAGCACAATAATGCCTTGGTATGGCGCTCATTCGGGAAGCGGATCCATCGTCATATTGACCGTTTCGTCTTTCCTCGCATCATACCTCATTATATTTATTCTACCAAGATTCTTCAGCAAAGCGAAATCGGACTGGGGGATCTCTATCATAGGAGCATTATCCGCAGCGTTCTCGATATCTGCCCGCAACCTGAGACGAAGAAAGCTAAGGGCGGCTCTAACATCCATCTTCCTGTTCACAGCAGTCTTCGCATTTGTTACACTCACATCCTTCTCATATGAGAGTGGCCTAGCGTCGATCTATATGTTCGGAAGGATTGCCCCGCCATATGACGGTGTCATTGTGCGGAAGCCGACTGAGGATGAACTAAGACCCTACGATTCAATCGAAACCGCTGTCACACTGTGGCTTAAAGGGCGGAGAGGAGTGACAGTTGTGGCCCCGAAAGTTGAGAGTGTGCCCCAAATGTACAGGATCGGCTACCTAGAGAATGAAGAGTTAGGTTTGACATTTGAGGTCCAAGGGCTGGTGGGGATATTCCCGAGGTTAGAGGAAAATGTAAGCGAGGTTAAGAGTTGCCTTCTAAATGGCAGATTTCTTGGAGACGACGACTTAACTGGCATTCTGATAAGTGCTGAAGCATCAAAGGCGCTTAAGGTTGGGGTGAATGAAACTGTGAAGGCGCTGGGCCAAAGATTCATCGTCGTCGGAGTCTTTGATGGAAGAGCTCTAGAAGGCGTCCGAGAGATGGATGGAACAAGCTTCGTCCCAATCTATCTTGTCAGCGCAGGAATGGATATCGTTCCAGCTGAATGCTCAGGCGGGAAGGTAATAATAGTACATGCAAACGCGGCATCGAAACTGACTCAGACAGTGACCTCGAGAGTCGCGGTTAGGTCGACACAGAGCCTTGAAGAACTGGCAAGGCTGACAGTGTTAAACTGGCCTAACATCGAATGTTTCATCTGCATCGGCGGTAAAATAACCCGCATGTATATAGGCTCATACTATAAAACTAGCGGCTTCGCTCCCTTAGCCGTGCCGCTCATCATGGTCGTCTTAAACGTCGGATTAGTTGTGCTTGCTTCAGTATATGAACGAAGAAGAGAGGTTTCAATACTTTCGACGGTAGGATTAAACCCATTCCAGATAACCGCTGTCTTCCTAGCCGAAGCAGTCGTCATCGGCATAATAGCGGGGAGCATAGGATATATTCTAGGAGTTTCGAGCTACCGCTTCCTCGCCCTCTTGGGTTTCCCCCTAGACGTCAAGATAAAAACAGAGGCCATATGGTGCATACTGGCCTTCTGCTTCTCGATAGGCGCAGCTGTTCTCGGGGCAGCTGTACCGGCTAACAGGGCCTCAACAGTTGTTACACCCTCAACGCTGAAGAAGTGGCGAATAGAGAGGGAGCCTAAAAACCCGGATGATCCCTGGATTCTCAACATCCCCCTCCGCGTCCCGCCGAAAAGCATGAATGACCTCTTCGAATTCATCCAGGAGAGGCTTCGAAGATATGCTGACGGGCAGATAGACCGCATAGATGTTAGGGATGCCTTGTGGCGAGGGGTCAAAAAAGCTGACCCTAAAACCGCTGAAGAAAATACTAGCTATATAAAGTTTATGCACATTCAGAAAGAAAAGAACATGGTCACAACCAATACATTACTATTCACGGAAACAGGTGAGCAGGGCTCTTATGGGCTACTCTTAATATCTAAAACACGGGAGGGAACAAGCAGACAGAAGGGAAGATACTTCGTTCATCAGACAGCCTCATTAATCCGCCGCTTAATACTAGAATACACGGCGGAGAGAGCACATTCGGAAAATCTTCAAAAGAAAGCACGCAAAGATATGCATAGCCAATAATAACTGGAAAAGAATGGGATAGCATTTATATCGAAGTGTATCCTCAAAAAGGGACATCGCAAACGAGGTATATGGAATGAGTAGCATGAAAAAATCCACAATGCCCATTTGTACCTCATGCAATAGAGTTATAGGCCCAGGCGTCGGAGCAAATAAGTTTCTATGCCCCAACTGTGGAGAGATAACGATATGGCGATGCACAAAATGTCGAAGCTTCAGACGCACCTACAGATGCCCTGGCTGCGGTTTCCAGGGACCGTGAAGGCGGCGGCTTTCATCCTTCAGAATCATCCATACTCATAAAGTAAACATGTTTTAAAATTGTGTATAATTACTTTGAGAGCTTAGCGCAGATTGCTTGGAGACTATCCACAATCTTATCCAATGCTGAGGCCAAATTTTCTATCCTTCCAATTAGGTTGTCCAGGTTCTTCTCATGCTCGCGAAGGGTAGATATAAGCAGATCTAAATAATAGATCTTTCCTTCATCTTCAGGCTCTAATCGACGTCTCATTTTGGATTCTTTTCCGAATCACATTAGAATCATGATGATAAATACTCCGCCGCAATGGAGCCCGGAAATAATCATGTAATTTCTAAAGCAGGTTATAAACTTATCGTTTTTCCGCTCATTTGTGACATCCAGACGTATTCTGGTGAAGATCGAGCAGGAAAACTGCAAATCATCGATTCTTTTGATTGATGTTTAATGGTTGAGCGAGGAAAATACGTTTCACCTATTCTCAAGTTTAACTTGAGAATAAGTTCACTTATTTGGAATCTACAATTCAGATTCATTCACCTTATATAAGCGTAGCCGCAACCGATCTATCGCAAGAAACGAGTTCAGTTCGCATCAATTGTAACAAGCCCTAGAGTTTCCACATATATGTAGAATTTCCGAAGTGTGAGTTGGGAGGTGCCTAAGCGCTGGGGAGAAATCCGCTGACCATCCAGGACCGTTTGAATATGGGTGCATTAAGCCGTAGAAGAAGGGGTACTGAGGTTGAGGCAGGCTTATCTCGCGTCCTATACTCCATTTTCAACAGCGTTCCTGATATTATTTACATCAAAAATGCGAAGAGAAGATATGTGAAATGTAATGAATCGTTTAAGAAGCTTGTAGGTTTAAATGAGGAGGATATTATAGGTAAGACCGATGAGGAACTTTTGCCTCCAGAGCTGGCAGAGCAATGCCGCAGGAGCGATATAGAGACCCTGAAGACCGGGAAGACCGTTAAGGCGATTGAAAAGTTATCTGGACCGGACGGAGAAATCATCTTTGAGACAATAAAAGTTCCTTTCTACGGTCGAGACGGTAGAGTCTTAGGGTTGGTAGGGATAAGCCGAGACATAACGGAGAAGGAAGTTTTTAAAGAGAGGCTTGAATATACAAATAGAATTCTCCGCGGCCTATATGAATGCGCTTCAAATTTGATCATGGTTGAAAGTCCCGAGGATATTGGAAAGTGTATATTTGATGCCGTTGGATCCTGCCTAGAATTCAACCTAGGATGCTTCGGAGTAGTCGACAGAGATCAACTCCAATTCGTATACGTTGTCGGGGCGCCAATAGAAGATGTTAGATCACGGTATGCCAGCGCGGATAATATTGCTGCGAGGGCTGTTAAGACAGGCCAGACTCAATATATATCATGCGTGAATGAGGCTTCCATACTTCCATTCCTGCCTTCCTCCCTATCTGCGGTCGCTGTTCCTGTTAAGCTTGAAGAGAAAGTAGTCGCTGTCATATACCTTGAAAGCAAGAGGGCAAATGGTTTCAAGCCATCCAGCATCCAGTTTCTAGAGGTTATAGCAAGAAACCTTAGCTACCGCATTGGGGATCTCGAAAGATTAGAGAGGGAGAGGCGTCTTCAAAGCATTTTGGAAAACGCGTCCGAAGTAATATACACCCTTTCCAATGAGGGGATAGTAACATCGCTTAACCCCTCCTTTGAGAAGATAACCGGCTGGTCCAGAGAGGAGTGGATCGGAAGACCATTCTCCGAGATTATTCATCCTGAAGATCTGCCGCTTGCAATCGAGACTTTTGAACGAACTATCCGAGGAGAAGCCCTGTCTCCTTACTGTCTGAGAATCCTGCTAAAATCAGGCGACTTTGCAGTCGGCGAGTTCACAAGCATGCCGCTGATAGATAAGGGGAAGATCGTCGGCGAGTTTGGCATCGTCAGAGACGTGACTGAAAGAAAAAGGTTGGAGGAAAGAATTGCTTATGAGAAGAGCCTTTTAGACGCCCTTATGGAGACCGGTCCAGACGCGATATATTTCAAGGACAGGAATTCACGTTTCATCATGATAAACAAGGCTGAAGCTGAACTTTTAGGGCTGAAGGACCCAAGTGAAGCCGTGGGAAAAACGGACTTTGACTACTTCTCGCATGAGCATGCGGCCATATCATTAAAAGATGAGCAAGAGATAATTAATGGGGTTAAGCCATATATCACTAGACTTGAGCGGGTCAAGAGGTCTGACGGGCAAATACGCTGGCTATTGTCCACTAAGGTTCCGCTTAGAGACAAGAATAATGAGATAATCGGCGTTATGGGGATAGCAAGGGATGTAACTGAACTGAAATTCTTGGAGGAGCAGCTCTCGCATGAGAGAAAGCTGATGCAAGCTCTGATGGACAACATGCCTGATTCAATATACTTCAAAGATGCAAATTCACGTTTCATTAAAGTGAACAAAGCCTTCGCGGCGAGGAGAGGCCTGCGTCCAGAAGATCTGATTGGAAAGACGGACTTCGACGTTCACAGCCCAGAATTCGCTAAGGAAGCCTATGAGGATGAGCAGAGGATCATAAAAACAGGTCAGCCCGTAATATCGAAGCTCGAGAAGATTGTTGACCGCAGTGGCACTATACGATGGGTTTCAGCGACCAAGGTGCCTTTGAAAGATGAAGCCGGCAGGATTGTTGGGGTTCTCGGCATATCAAGAGATGTGACAAGCCTCAAACATGCCGAAGAAATCCTAGCATCGCTTCACAACTACGCTTACAGGTTAAGCACCGCCAATGAAATTGAGGAGGTTGCGAGAATTACACTGGAGGCCGTAGAGAAATTGCTTGGATGCAAGATAGCTGGCTTCGCCTTGGTAGAGAATAACTGTGTGCGCTTCACCCATATGATAGGAGTAGATGCTCCTGAACCTGTCATGCTTCCACTTAATGGGGCTGGGATAACCGTGCGTGCAGTGCGTACGGGAGAAACACAGATAGTCCCCGACACATCTCTGGACAAAGATTTCGTAAAATCGGAGAAGTCTCAATTATCGCTCTCAGAGCTCGCGGTTCCGGTTAAGGTTGGAGACAAAGTTGAGGCTGTCATCAACTTAGAGAGCGTAGGAAAGAATGCCTTCAGTGAAAGAGATGTGAGGATAGTTGAGATACTCGCTCTTCACGTCGGAGCAGCCATTGATAGGCTCAGATACTTGAAGAGGCTGGAGGAGGCTGTTCAGGAGAGGACAAAGGAGCTCCAAAAATATTTGGAGAGGCTCAAAAGCCTAGACAAGATCAAGGACCAGTTTATATCCACAGCAACCCATGAAATAAGAACACCTTTGGTCTCTATCAAGGGTTATACCGACCTACTCTTATCGGGAAAATTAGGCGAGATCCCTGAGAAGATTCGCTCGTTACTAACCATAGTTGCCAAGAATACGGATAGGCTTCTAGAATTGACTAACGAGTTACTGGAGGCGCAAAGGATTCAGAGGGGACGGCTCCAGATAAACAAGAGGCTGATCGACTTTAGAGAAGTCATAGAGAGCAGCGTTGAAGAGTTTAAGCCATTGATGGAGAAAAAGGGTTTAACGCTAGAAGTGGCTAAACCAGATAAACCTATGCTTGTCCATGGTGACCCATTAAGATTGACGCAGGTTATTACTAACCTTTTAAGTAACGCCTACAAATTCACGTCTGAAGGTGGCAGAGTAGCGCTGCGATGCATAGACGAGGGCTCATTATTGAAGGTTCAGGTTTCAGATACTGGCATCGGAATTGCTCAAGAAGACTTGAATAAGCTCTTCCAACCTTTCCCGAACATTCAGAGACCAAACGTTACGGAACCGTCTATAGGGCTAGGTCTATCCATATGTAAGGGGATCGTCAGCCTACACGACGGCCAGATATGGGCTGAGTCTCCTGGTATAGGTAAGGGTGCGACATTCACTTTCACATTGCCAAAGGCGTCGAAGGGTGAGGCAGACCATGGCTGACAAGATTCTAGTCGTAGATGATGAGGCTGACATAGCAAACCTTGCAAAGATTATCCTAGAATCTGAGGGATATAGTGTTGTAACAGCCTCTAATGGGGAGGAGGCACTAGCGAAAGTTTACCAAGAATCTCCTGATCTTGTGCTGCTAGACATAGTCATGCCTAAAAAGACGGGTCTAGA
This sequence comes from Candidatus Bathyarchaeota archaeon, assembly GCA_025059045.1. Classification (NCBI taxonomy): domain Archaea; kingdom Thermoproteati; phylum Candidatus Bathyarchaeota; species Candidatus Bathyarchaeota archaeon. The sequence goes on from JANXEA010000010.1 coordinate 72,443, forward strand.
GGTCTGTAGAATATTGAAGGAGCAGAAGAGGACTAGGCAGATCCCGGTCATTGTGTTCTCGGTTTTGGGAAGAGAGGTTGATAGGAGGATGAGCGCCGAGGTCGGCGCTGACGCACACTTCGTCAAGCCATTCACTCCGGAAAGCCTAGTTGAAATCGTCAGAACCCATCTCTTAAAGGCGAAAATGAATAAGTTTTCTTCTCATCTGGGCTTTAATCACAGCTACCTTTCAGGCAGGAAGATGCTGTTAGAATTCAGTCCGGACGCCTCCTATGAGCGTTGTGTCCGGGACTTCATCCTAGAGGCTAAAGCTAACGGCGAGGCGATCGTTGTTCTAACAGCTAAGGGAAGCGCGGTTTATCAGGTTGCCTTGGACGAGGGAAACGTGGACATAAAGAATATCACAGCGAAACCAATAATATCGCCAATACTCGATTCCTATAGAGATGTAAGTCTCAGCATCGTATTCGACAACCTTTCAGACATGATGCTTTCCCTTGGATTGGTCCAGACCTACAATTTTGTTAGGAACGCCTTAGAAAATATGGCTGATCAGAGGATAACGGCGCTCTTCCTCCTCAATCCGGATGCGCATCAGCCAAGTGAAGCGTACAGTATAAGAGGGCTTTTTAGAGATCAACTGGCGTATAGAAACGAAGGGCTGACCATAATTAAGATTAGCCCGCCCTTGGCAGCCGCCAAAGAGTAAGCCAGCATATCAGTTTGAGCTCTAATTTTTTAGGATGTCTATTCCGCGAAGACGGACTCTCCCGGATAAACGATTATCCCGTTCGATGTAAAATCGTATGGGCATATTCTATCCGTAATCTTGACGCCGCGCATCTTTCTAACCTCAACCGCCCTAACTATTGAGTCCCTTATCCTGTAGGAGTGAAGGTGTATCACCCCATGGGCTAGAAACTCCTCGGTTCCATACCTCTGCATGTTGGGATTCTCCTCCCTGCTCTCGACAAGCAACAATGTTGTCAACCTCATCTCTGTAAGCGCCTTGACAAGCCTAAGCAAACCCTGCCTAGACTCAAATTCGTCGCGATACTGTATTTGGAGGGCTGAGACGCTGTCGACGACACATCTCTTAGCTTCAATCTTTCTCCTAGCATCGTTGATAGCGCCGATTAAGCCGTCAACACTGAACTCCTCGGTTCCAATACCCGCCTTGATCACGTACCTTCCCTGCTGCCCCTCAGCTCTAATCGGGGAAGCGTCAACGATGGCCAACCGCCTCTTCTCCTCAAGATCATACATGTTCCAACCATAGCGTAGAGCAGAATTAGCAATCGAGTATGGCGGTTCCTCCAGAGTCACGTAGATTCCATTCTCACCAAACCTCAATATGCCAGTGCATATAAATTGGACTGCAAAGGTCGTCTTACCAGTGCCAGGTCCGCCTACAATAGCGTAGCAATATCCTCTTGGCAGTCCACCCTCAATCAATCCGTCGAAGCCATCGATGCCTGTTTGAACCCTCTCCTGAGGCAAGATTGTGGCCCCCATCTATAGAAAATAAAAGGGAATCGAGCAAATATAAACATGGACGGATCAAAAATACTTAAATCTCCCATGGAACACCGTTCCAATCGGTTGCATTAGTTTTAGCCAAGTTATCGGTTGGTAGCTACGTTTTCCCATAAGATGAGTAGAAGGTTGATTCCTCAATCCAAAACGGCATAGGCTATGCTACCTCTCCGCGTAACAACCTTGACCTCACGCCTTGAAGATTCGGACGTAATATTAAGATTTTTCTCGACTCTGCTTCCAGGGGAGAGGATAATCGGGGGGTCAATGGTTATCCTGTCATGAGAGGTGGAGTTTATAACCCATATGCTTACAAGTTCAACTGTTAAAGGACCGATGTTCATGATCTCAAGGATCATGCTCCCCCTGTCGAGGCGATATTCATTCACCACGAGAAGATTTGCGTAGCAGGCGACTGGGTATTCAGATTCTCCATATAACCGGACTCTTACGTCTCCTTCGGGTCCAATATGTCTCTTTATGGTTTCGGCTTCAAGATATAATTCTTGGGTTACGTCACTACCACCTATGGTGACCGTCGAAAGTTCTATCCAATTTTTCTCTGTATGATCCCAGATGAAAATTCTCTGGGTGACAGAGACGGGCTCATGGCTTGTAACATAAGCAATTATGCCAAGATAATCCGCGTAGCAGTAGAAGGCTGAACTGCCCGCACACTGGCCTAAAAGCCTTATCTCGATAACCCCTTCCTCATTTATGAAATCTGCTAGCTCAGCGGATATCGTCCTATTCTGGAAACACCCAACTCCGGAACTCTCATATATGTCTGCTTCGCCTAGCTGGATCCACTGGAGTGAGCTATGATTAAGTGCATACATCCTCTGGGTGACGCAATCCTCTGTATATGAGCCATAGTAGGATATGGAAACTTGTGTAATGGAGTCTGACGACGGCAAAATAAACTTTGCATACCAGTCGGAGATATATATTGTGTAATGTTTTGCACTTAGCACTATATAATCTACCTTCAGGTAAAATCTTGTGGCGGTATATTTGACACCGCGGATCTTGATCCTCCAGTTTCCTGCGGCGTCTCTGAAGTTTGTCGCATCAACGGTTATTGTCTGATTTTTTGTCTCATCAATAGCTGGTGTGGAAGAAGATATGTATGATATATAACCGTCCCCGCTTACTGGGTAAACGCTTCTCGAATAGTCATAAAGCTGGGCCGTCACGTTTACTAATCCTTCAGTCCATGCACAATCTATGCCCCATGTGAGTTCAAGCCATTCTTCTGTATCACTTGATCCTAAAAACTCAACCTCTGCAACATATCTATCCTGATAGCTGAAGCCTTCGATACGGCTGTTATAGTTTAGGTCACCGAATCTGAAATAGGCATATGTTGAACCTCCCTGAAAAGAACGTTGAGTCCAGTAATATACAGTCCATGTTGCAGATCCAATTTGGGATGTGTTGAGCTGTCCAGTAACAAATTCCGCAAGAAGATTGTCCGGGCCTCCTAGACTGGCATAAACCCGAATTACGATGGCGTCAGTAGGTGATGTTACCGTTAAGGGGCAATTCCATGATGAGCTTTGAATTCCAGACCCGCTGGTGCTTCTAGTCACCGTGGCCACCATTGTTCCATTCGTTATTTCGGTTTCAATACCGCTTGCGCTTCGCTTCCATACGCGGATTCCCCATGTGCATGTTCGCTGACCTGTACGGCTTGCGCTTCTCTGCACATATGAAGACGTTTGATTTACGCCTAGAGCAAAAGCCTGCAGGCCATTTATTGTCTGATTGTTACTTGTGAAATAACGTGTCTCATTCCTAAATAATGGATAGCTTCTGAAAATCATATATAGTCCCTCATCGGCTGCTAGATTAGCTAATGAGCCATTCACATATTCTGTACTTTCCACCAAGATGTAGCCTGAGGGGATGTATGAATTTATCAATTCATTTATTCCATAGGATCTCAAGGTCCAGCAGACATCATCTTTGCCTGAAAGATTCCGATAGCTTCCTGATACGTTTAATGTATCGCCCAGCATGCCACCTAATGATATGTTTCCATTTTCTAGGAAAAGTCTGGAGTAATGACCGACATACTTCAGCCTAAACTTTTCAACATCGATCGGGTTTACGCCCATTCTGAATAAGGCGGTCCAATCAACGATGCTTGCAGGTCTAACCTCTAGGAGAACGCCTACGTCGTCGAAGAGTATACGGATCCCCCCCTGAAGGGCGCCTGTTTTTGCAGAGAGGCAGATGTGCAGCCTGTATAAACCCGTCGCATTGAAGATTTCTGGTGGTAAGGAATTTTGCGTGTAATGCCACACTCCATACTGAGACGCATCCACATTAACTGAGCATAAAATATGTTGGAATGGAACGCTAGGTCTTTCCAAAATAACATAGATGATCAACTCAGCTGATGGGTTGGCCCATGCGTTCATCCATGCCCAGCTTAGACTGGCTGAAACTGGCTTCCCAGTCTCGTGGACGAAGCTGCAGGTCCAATTCAGCCAGTATGGACCTACATTAGTCCCAGTTAAACCTGAATATATGCAGCCTGGTCCTGATCCGGGATCTGACTGCCCCTCCCCCGAGAGGTATCCGCCAACTGTACCCTTGGCCCCTTCAGTCTTGCAAAGTATCCAACCATCAACACCACTTGTGAAGTTCATGTTGCCAATCAAATACTTTCTCACATAATCGTTCTTGCTATTGAAGACCACATACCTCTTGTCTACAGAACGCAGATCAGCGATTGAACCAATACTGCCTGAGCTGACCATTTCAGGGTAAATCTCTCGACTGGCAACGCTTGGGTAGAGGGCTGAAATGACGATCCTCTCTCTACTCCTCTCATCGTCTAGCAGGGCTAGCTCGTACTGTGCTTGGTAAACTTCGTACATAAAGTTGAGCATGAGAAGCATGACCATGAGTAGGAAGACCATGCCTATCGCCGCGGTCTGTCCCCGACATTCTTTATGGAGTCGCCTCGGTAACAAATCTGCTTCCCCTCTCCGATACGATAATTATCCTTTGAGGTACACCAGCCGACCAAGCTTGAGAAAAACTGCAGTTCAGCCACCCTCCTTGATTAGGCGGCAGCTTAAGTTTAGACGGCGACATTGATGAGGCGACCGTACCGCCTACCGATACTGATACAATGTTTATGTCTACGGAGCCGATGTTCCGGACATAGATTCTTAACGTATTGGAGCCGGTGAACCACACATCCTCAATTACGAGGCGTTCCCTCATCTGGATAAGGGTTCCTTGCCTTTGAAAGCTTATAGCCGTAGAAGCCGCCGCGTATGCTATGGCGCAGGCCGTGAAGGTTATAACTAGCATTAGAAGAGACTCGACGATTTGGCTTTGTCCTCTTCGGCGCATAGGTCCTCCCATGCAGATTTCACCAGTCAGAGGGTGGATCCGCATATTAGGCCGAGTAGTAAATACCAGAAAACCCTGTAGACTGATACAGCCATCAGCACTGATAATTTTGCTATGGGAAGGATCTTTAGTTCTCTAGGGAAGAAAAATCCGATTTTAGCTAAGAAGACGCTGATAAGAAAGGCTGCAAATAGAAGTGGGGGCAAAAGCAAAAACACATAAGCATCCATAAGCCTGAAGATGAGTCCAGATGTGAATCCTAATGCTATATTGTCAAAGTGAACACTTAACCTCTGCTTCATCGTCTCATGTTGAAGTTCAGGAAAATATTTGTCCCTGACATGATTCGATATCCCAATTAAGGTTCCAACTAAATCTAAGGGAGGAGTATTCCAGAGTAGCAGCTGAGCCAGCATCTATGCTTCTGCCTTCCACATTCAAATCTGAGACGATTAGTTCCGCCCTAGCTTTAGAACCGCTACAATATTAGAATAATCTACCACTGCTACGTGTTTGAAGAGCATGTTTTGTGAATTGAGCCGCAATAGCCATTTATAATGCAAGGGGCCATATTATGTGGAAATTCGTAAACTACAAAAAATTTATGAAATGGTTGGAGACGGGTAAGTCATGCCTGTACACATTTCTCTATGAATTCCATTACCGATAGGGTTCCATGTTTGAATATGCCATTTTCGAAGACGCAATCAGGCCAGACTAGTATCGAGACTCTTCCCCCATCCTTTCTAATGAGTTCCATCTCGAAGCTTTTAACATCCTCGGCCAAAAGATCAGCGAATACCTTTCTCAGCTCTTTCGGTACCAACGAAAAAATGTTGACGCCAACTAGTTCCTTTTGAGAGTACCTCAGCATCCTAGCGACGTATGCATCGGCCTTCTTGATGTTATAGCCTGCGTCCAGCTCAAGCATGCCTGTCTCGATTTTACTAATAGCTTTCACCCATAATCCAAGACCCAAATAGATCACCATTACTAAGACACATGTTACTCTACCATTTTTGTTGCACAGAGAATGGAGTTTAAAAAATAAATTACTTATGAAAAATTAAGATAGTTTAGGAAAAAGTATCTAAAAAATGTACCCAGCGGGTCTGCGGATAACTGCGGATAAATAATTTTCACGTTTCTGCCCCTCTAATTTTCTTGGGCGTAAGCGGCCATTGAATATGGAAAGATTAATATGACATTTTGTGATTCTAGTTTTCGGTGAAATTCTTGGACTTGATAACTTTAATTCTCGCCGGGGCATCCATAATCGTCGTTTTAGCCCTCGTTCTTATCCTGGTCTACTACTACAACAAGATCAGAATACTTTATAATCGGATTGAGGAGGCTTGGGCCCAGATCGACGTTCAGCTTAAGAGGAGATATGATCTCCTTCCAAACCTCGTCGAGACCGTCAAGGCCTATGCAAAGCATGAAAGGGAGTTATTTGAGAAATTGGCGGAAGCAAGGGAGAGGATGGTGAAGGGTGGAAGCAGGGAGGAGCAGATGAGAGCTTCTGACGAATTGACCCGGGCGTTGCGCACAATCTTCGCAATCGCTGAAGCATATCCAACTTTGAGGGCGAATGAGAATTTTAAGCTTCTCCAAGAACAGCTAGAGGGTATAGAGAACAAGATAGCTTATGCCCGCCAATATTATAACTCATCAGTCTTGGCATACAACAATGTAATCTCAACTATTCCTGGGAAATGGTTCGCCGCTGGCAGGGTAAAGCAGCCATTTCTTGAGATATCGGAGGCTGAGAGGCGACCAGTCAAAGTGGAGTTCTGATGTCTAGGCTCAGTTTCTATGATGAGATTGCAAGAAATAAGAGGAGCTCTATTCTTCTAGCACTCACCGTCTCGGCCTTTATCTTCGCCCTAATCTACCTACTTGTTTACATTCTATCTCCCGCCCTTCTCATCTATACCATTCCAATTTCAATCGTATTGATATCTGTCTATGCATCCATGTCCTATAAGTATGGGGACAGCCTAGTCTTGGCGTCCGTAAACGCAAAGCCCGCTGATGCAAATAAATTCCAATATTTACGTGACACTGTAGAGGGTTTGAGCATTGCGGCCGGTATTCCGACACCCAAGGTCTACATTATCGAGAGTAAGGAAATGAATGCTTTAGCGACAGGAAGAGGCCCAAGAGATGCAAGCATTGCAGTCACAACAGGCTTGCTCGGCGAACTTAACAGGCTTGAGCTCGAGGGTGTAATAGGGCATGAAATTGCGCACATAAGAAACAGAGATGTACTTTTCATGACATATGTCGCCGTACTCGTCGGCCTCGCAGCAATCCTAAGCCACATGATTCTAAGATCATTCCGAATGGGTCGGCTTAGACGCATTCGCGGGGGCAGAGAACCGGGATGGATAGAGGCGATAGTCATTATCGCAGGCCTAATATTAGCCGCTATCGCACCGTTGGTGACACGCCTTGTACAGTTCGCAATATCAAGGAGAAGAGAGTTTCTAGCCGACGCCTCCTCCGCAGAGTTGACAAGATACCCTGAAGGCTTAGCCTCAGCTCTCGAGAAAATCATGAATAAGAATAAGGGGAGAATGGATGTAAGTGAAGCCGTTAGCCACCTCTTCTTCGTAGATCCAAACCATAACCCAATGGACAGACTATTTGCCACTCATCCCCCAGTAGAGGAGAGAATAAGAAGACTAAGGGCAATGTAGCTCCAATGCCAAAGGCTTATATCACTATTCGCGAGATGATTATTGCCCCGGTGGAATGTCTATGAAGGGATTCATGAAGGCAGCAGTTCTACATAAGCCACTCGACCTCCGCGTCGAAGATGTTGAGATCCCGAAGATTGAACCGGATCAAGTGCTCATAAGAATGAAACGGGTGGGGATCTGCGGATCGGATATCCACTATTATCTCCGTGGCAGAATCTCTTCATATGTTGTAGAGAAACCGTTAATTCTCGGTCATGAATGTGCAGGAGAAATAGCAGAGGTGGGTGATGAGGTTAAGTCGTTTAGGGTTGGACAAAGGGTGGTTGTTGAGCCTGGTTTCACCTGTGGAAAATGTGAACACTGTAGGAGCGGAAGATACAACCTCTGTGAACAAGTGAATTTTTATGGAACCCCGCCCTTCAACGGAGCCTTTGCCGAATATAACTATGCTCCCGAACAGAATGTTTACCCGATACCTGACACAATGTCGCTGGAGGAGGGCGCGATGATTGAGCCTTTGGCGGTCGGCATGATGGCGGCAAAGATGGGACGTGTAGAAGCAGGCGACATCGTTGTGATTTTGGGCGCAGGGCCCATAGGGCAGATGGCGCTTCAGGCTTCCAAGATCTGCGGAGCTTCCGCGATATTTGTGAGCGATCTTATTGAGTATAGGCTTGAATACGCGGAGAAGCATGGGGCAAGTGCCGTAATAAACCCAGTGAAAGAGGACTTGAGTGAAAAGGTTGCGAAGCTGACGAGCGGTAAAGGCGCTGACGTCGTTATTGAAGCCTCTGGTGCACCAGCAGCCATCCAACAGACCGTTGAAATCGTGAAGCCCGGCGGCACAGTTGTGCTCGTCGGAAACCCTCATGGAGAGATCATGATGCCCATGAGCAAGATAGTCTCTAAAGAGGTTAGAATCCAAGGCATACATCGCTATGCGAATGTATATGAAGCGGCCATAAAGGCGGTCTCATCTGGCAAAGCCATCGTGAAGCCATATGTTACTCACATATTTCCGCTGGAAAGGATTAGGGAGGCATTCGAAGTCCATATCAACAAGGCTGGTAACCCGATAAAGATACAGGTAGCGATCTAACCGCTTTACCTGAGCTATATTTTTCAAGCGTCTTCAGAGATGTCGGGGAATAAGTTTATATGTCACTGTCGATATCAATATTGATATCGAAGGTGATGATATGTTTGGATTTAAACCGCTACACCCCAGACACTGGGCAAGAAGAATAGCGTGTGTGCCAAAAGGGTTTCTAAGGTTTCATGTGTTGAGGCTGCTTGCTTCTAAACCAATGTCGGGATCCGAGATAATCTCTGAAATTGAGAAGGAGACTGGTGGGAGATGGAGACCAAGTCCAGGTTCCGTCTACCCGCTTCTAGCATGGCTGCAGGACAACGGATACGTTAGAGAACAGCCAGCGGAAGAAACTGGCATAAAAAGGTACGTCTTAACAGAACAGGGACATAAGTATCTGGAGGAAGAGATGAAGTTTAGAAGAGAGTCGGGATTGACGGGGTTCCCGCCTTTCCCATTATTAGGTGATATTTGGCCATTGTCTAAAGTTGAAAGTTTAAGGTCGCTAATGGACTCGGCAAGACGGTTAACAGCGTCCATCATTAACCTTGGCATGTCAATTAGGGATATTCCCATTGAGCAATATGCCAAACAGGCTGAAGCCATCCTTAATGAAGCTGCAGATAAGATTGAAGAATTAAACAGGCGAATAAAAAATGAGAAAACATCTCAGAACATGTGAAATGCATATAATCAATGCATTAATGTCCACCGTTAAATTATCCTTCTTATCTATCTGCCTAACGATGCGAACCCTTCTCCAAAGAAGATCTCCCCCTTTTATTTTCAATGTAAGCCGCATCTTCTAACGGTCGGCGCATATGCATCTACATAGAGATCTGCGGCATCGTCTAATGTATAACTGTCTACTACCCTAGAAATCGAGCGCAAAATGATTTTGAAATTAAAAAACCCTAAATAATTATTATCCCATTCTGATGCAGCTAGAACAAAAATGAGTATTCAGAACAGGTTGTTCGAAGAGATAGCGGGCAAATTCTTGACTAAGTTATTCGAAATCAATCCAGACCTCGCTGTATCTCTAGGGCTTCATGAACCCTATGATTATATGCTGCCCAATGGATCTTCTTTAAGATTCCAGGAAACTTTGAGGCTGATGGAAGAGTGGCTTGAATGCCTGAAGCGGAATTTGAGGCGTGAGGATCTTAGCGATGAACACAAGATAGATTGGGAAGTTCTGGAAGACTTTTACGAACGCTTAAAGTTCGACTTTTATGATCGGCGAATACATGAGTTGAATCCCGATGTGTCTGAGGAATTAGGCGGTCCGATCCTCATAATATTCATGAGGAATTATGCTCCGCTAGAGAAGAGAATTGAGGCGATAGCTGCCCGAATAGAGCAGATGCCGAGATACTTGGAAGACTTTCGTACAAGATTTGAGAGGTCGCAGCCAGTCAGGCTGTGGACAGAACTAGCAATAGAAAAGACTCAGAACCTACAGGATTTTTTCCTCTATATACTCGAAGCCGTGAAGGGGAAGGTCTCCGAGGAAATTTACAGTAGGCTCGAGAATGCTATTGAGAACGTCAAGGCGGCAATAGAGAGGCAGGTAGAATGGCTTCGAAGCTTGCTCGATAATGCAAAAGATGATTGGGCATTAGGCAGGGAGAAATTCGAAAGGCTCATCCAGATTAGAAATCTTGGAATGAGATCTGAAGAGATTTTGCAGCTAGGCATGGAATACCTTGAACAATTAAAGATGGAGCGCATGAGGATCGCGCAAAAGATAGTTCCGGGAGGATCTGTTGAGGATGCCCTCAGAGTTGTTGAGTACAAAAGTCCCAGAACGTTTGAGGAGGCACTTGAGTACACTAGAAGAGTAATAGAGGATGCAAAGCGTTTCGTGCAAGAGGCGGGTATCTTGACTGTTTATCCAGAGGACATATTAATAGTTGAAGAGACCCCGACCTTCTTGACCCCAGTAATACCCTTCGCAGCTCTCATTATGCCAGCAAAGTTCGATAAACAGCGAATTGGAATCTATTTGGTGACTAGACCTAGGGATGAGATCGACCTCAGGAAACGCCACAATTATCCAGCGATAACAAACACTGCCGTGCATGAGGCTTTTCCCGGACATTTCCTTCAAGGGGCTCTCGCAAGCCGTGGAAGTGTTATCAGGTTTTTGGCTGAAGGTGTTGAAACAATAGAAGGTTGGGCTCATTACTGTGAAGATCTCATGAATGAAAAGGGGTTCATCAGGGATCTTGAGACGCGGCTAATCCAGGTTAATGATATGATATGGCGAGCCGTTCGAATCATCGTTGACGTCAAGCTTTCTCGAGGGGAGATGAGTTTCCAGGAAGCCGTTGAAATGCTGGTTAAAGAGGCTAGAATGTCCGAGGAGGCTGCAAGAGCGGAGGTAAACCGGTATACGCAGACCCCTGGATACCAACTGTCATACCTTCTGGGGAAGCATTTAATATTGAAACTAAAGAAAGAGATTCAGCAGAGGATGGGCGAGAGATTCGATGAGAGATTCTTCCACGACACAATAGCCGCCAATGGATACTTGCCAATCTCTTTGATCCGTAAAATCTTCGATAAAAAGATTAGCGCCCTAACTCATTAAACCTTCACTTTTCGCCACGATTTCAGATGCAATAATCATGGGCAGCGGACTTGAAACCTCTGGTTAACCAACATTCATGGGGCGTTGAGCTAATCAGACCATTTAAAAAGCAGAATTAAAGCAGAATTCATTGTCGCAAATAGATTTGAAGGTATCACCCTTCTGGAAGAGATGCAGTCGAGTTTTTTGTTTTCGCCTCTAGATACTTCTGTCTAATCTTCTCATCAGCTATCCTTGCAATTAGAGCATTAGATATTAGCACATATTTTGCACCTGACAGCTCAGCCAAGTCTGCTGGCTTCTGGTCTTGCGTTACGAGAATTAGGTCATGCTCTTTAGCGTATTCTACAATCTCCCTATCTTTTGCTCCCTGCAAACCTATATCCTGGACAGTTAGGACTTCCCATCCAAGCATCTCAAAGTATTCTTTTAGCCCAATATACATTTCATCCAGCAACAGTCTCAACTAATTCACCTTAAGGATCATCATTAATATGCAATATAAAATCATTTATTCAACATTCACAGATCATTTCTCTTGTTACCAGCAACTATTTTTTAGTTGAGCATGAAAAGTGAGGATTTCATGGAGAAATTCAAGTTTAATCGCGGCTAAATTGTATCGAGGGGCTTTAAAACTTATGCATATGAAAGGTTGAATAGAGATGTAGTAGACGCTTCGCCCTCATTTGGTTGGAGAGGTCTAATTGAGGAAGATCTACTTCGACAGGTATGTCTTCTATGTTTTCGATGGGGTTTATGAACCCGCGGAAGACACTTTCTTGATTGCTGAGAGTCTAGAAGATTTCGAAGCCAAGGATGTCTTGGAAATTGGCACAGGCTGCGGGATTCTATCGATTATCTCCGCTGAGAAAGCAGAGAAAGTTGTGGCTACGGATGTAAACCCTGTCGCTTTGAGATGCGCGAAATTTAATGCGAAAGTGAACGGCGTCCATGAAAAGATAGACTTCATCCAAGGGGATCTGTTTGGACCCTTAAGAAGAGGCACATCGTTCGACATGATTCTTTTTAATCCGCCTTACTTGCCGACAGAAGAGGCACCCTCAGACTGGATCGACTATGCATGGTCAGGCGGCCAGAACGGAAGAAGCGTGATAGATAGATTTCTGGGACAAGTAAGCCAGCATCTTAAGCCCGGAGGCCGCATCCTTCTTGCGCAGTCATCATTATCTAACATCGAATTAACCATGAGAAAACTCGAATTGCAGGGATTCGAAACGAATATTCTTAAAGAGAAGAGGGTGCCATTTGAGTCGATAATACTGGTTTACGGCAGAAGAACACTTGCTTCTACCTGAACACTATGTGTCGCGCAACCGACTAAGGGGACAAAGATTGGTGAAGCATGAAAGTTGGGCAATTCTCGATGCCTATCTCTTGTTTCGTGACACTTTTCAGTTTCAGTCACATTACCATGTGTTCTGCTCCAAGATTTAATCAATCGTCATTAAGCTTTGTTCTCAACCGAAAAGTGAAATAATTTCTAACCATAATTGTATTATGCTGAGACAGGCTGTTGGAGTGCTGGATTTTCTTTTTGCGGTTAGGCGGATGTCATATTGTTGATTTCAGAAGGTCTCTTATCTCGTTTACAGTGCTCTCTATAATATCTAGCCTGTGCCTAAAGTCTTCCATGATGGCCCTCAATTGAATCTAGACTTGTTTTCTCCTTTGACTTGCTGCGGGCCTCTATCTCTTTAACCTGGCCCATTTTGAGAACATTCCGACAAAGATGCCTAGTGTAGCGCATGTCAAGCCGAAAAAGGCCCATAGAATTGGCTCTAACACCATTGGTTCACCTCCTCTAAAATTTTTTTCGGGCTAATCTCAAATTTGAAATCTCTGATTTCGTAGTAGGATTTGTTGAGAGGTGGAAGACCCTCTCTGGCAATGGTCTCTCTTTCCCCCTCCATGACCAGCCCCGCTCTTACAAGTTTTCTTAAGTGCAGAAAGACCAGAGGGGGAGACATCTTCAGCTTTTCCGACAATTCTGTAACTGTATATCTTCCGCTGGCAAGACTGGCCAGTATTTTTAACCGTTGTGGATTTGATAAGGCCTTGAGAACCTCAAGAAAGCATGTGTTTCCGTTGTTCTGCCCGAACTCATTTTCCATAGGGGTATTAAATGGCAAGGGGCCCTTATTAAGTTTTTTATTAAAAAGGTTTCTTAGAGGAAAAATAAAAATGCCCCTAGTAAACGTGCTCCTCTGCCAAAAAGACGGCTCCAATTCAAGTGGCGAAGGGTACAGATTAATCTCTAAACTCTTATAGACTAGTCTCCAATATCCTCGCATGCTTAAAAAATAATGCCTCAGGAAGAGAAAATGAAGATAACGAGATCTCACGCAACTTAACTATTGGCAACCCCTGTTTAAAAGCTGAAGACGAAAAACTGCGCTATTATAAGACTTCTGGCTTTCTTCCCTTCTTTTTAAGCTTCTTCCCGATGATTTCTCAATCTCCATTTGAAGCAATAACGGGTCGCAAAAGCAAACTAATGTTAAAGTTTACATAATTCTTTTATTAGTACGCGTAAAAAGGATATTGCAGCAAAAAGTGAAAAAGATTGCTTAGGATCGAGAAAATTGATGAAGACACATTTTTAAGGGTTCCAGACCCGTGTAGGCGCTGCATTTATTGGCAAACAGTTGGAGAGTTCAATTCCTCCTCCATGGGCAAAGGTGGAGAGGAAGAAAAGATGCGTTGGCTAAAGAGAGTACTGAGAGAATTTGGGTGCTGCATTAAAGTAGCATGCCTTGGTGATGTAATAGGTGTTATGCAGTATGCTCCAGCAATATACTTTCCGCGCGTGAGAGAGTATATTTCCGGACCGCCAAATGAGGACGCTGCATTTATAGCATGTCTTTACATCCTGGATAAGGATCAGAGGGGGAAGGGCTACGGTACGCTTATGCTTAAAAATCTGACGGAGGAATTAAAAGAAAAGGGATTTATAGCCGTTGAAACCTTTGCAAGAATTAGTTCTGAAAACAATCCGTCAGGACCATTAACCTTCTATTTGAGGAATAACTTCAAAGTAGTGAGAAGGAAAGATGATTTCCCTCTTGTCCGCCTTGAACTTAAATAATGATTAACGCCTTCAGATCGCTTTTCAATTGTGTCTAAAGATTGTAAGGTGAAGTAGTCTCTGATCTGTCAAAAGGTTAATTAATGGCCGTATGCGCCTACTAATTTTATTAAAAGAGATGAGAAATATCGTTAAAACAGCAAAAAAATAATGTTAAAGTAGCCATTTGAGCGGTATGTCTTGGTATGTCTTGCCGTCTGGTAGTGTTCTGCGGATAGTTATTGGGAGCACTCCCCTCTTCAGCTCTTCTATTGCGATGTCTATTGGGCTTGCGTTTTTCTTAGAGGGCTTTATTAGAACTGGTGCTCCCATTGCGATTTGAAGTGCTCTCGCCCCCACTATTCTAGCCATCTCGAAACGCGTGAGTTTAGGCGGACCTATGATCTCCTTCTTCCCAGAACCCGTCTTATTATAACTCTCCTTTATAATGTTTTTTTATGAAAGGAGCTGTGAGGATTGGAGGATCGAGCATAGACTGATTTTCTTCCAAATTGGCCATAAACATGTAGATCCTCCAGATTAATGCAACAAGAAAATCGACGAGAAAATATAAATTTTACTAATTTTTTCTGGGCTGAAGGCGTAATCATCATAATTCTGCGTAAAGCTTAAAATGTCCTTTAATTATCGAATCTAGGAGTCAACTTGTCAACCGAAGACCTCACTCTACAGGATATAGTAGTAATGTATGATAGGGATCTAGGACCCTTCATCTTTAAAGACTTCAGAAGTTATAACAGCCTACTAGATGATGCGGAATGGCTCCTTGAAAGAAGCCACCAGAGGTCACGCGGTTTCATAATAAGGCCTGTAAGGCAAGGCTCTCGAGATGGGTTATGGATTGGCGAATATGACCATGGAGCAAGCAGGATAAGTAGGCAGGAACTCATCTTTGACGAGGGGGCTTCAGAACTCAGCCGAATCATGGTGTTGTATGCGAATAGAAGGGTTTCGGAGAAGAGGCTCTTCAATGCTATATCTGTAGAGATGCTTAGAGCGAAACTGAAAAGCGAGATAATTAAGGATTTCAAGTATTATCACTGTCCCACTGACCGTTTCTTTGAAAAATGCGTATCGGCTGAGAAAGTATATGCTGAATTGCTTAAGAAATATGGGAAAGGAAAAAAGATTCCATATGCAAAGGTCGCTGAGGAAATTTGGAGAGCTAAACGATGCGAAGATGTAGTGGTGTGCCCGTTAATGACTTCAAATATGTTTGAGAGTGTCCTCAACATTAATAAGGTGTTAAAAAGCAGAAAAATTGGTGAAATAAAGTTCATTACGCCGGGCCTAGTTGAGCTTGTTTAGGTAGCGACTTTAATGATGATTAGACAGCTGTCTAGCTTTGAGAAGTGTATTCTTTATCTTACTCCAGTGGCTTCCCTGCCAATATATCTGCCCGCAGTTTGGACATATCCAGAAATTATTATAGAAACGTGATGTCGAATCCGGTATTCTATCAATAATCTCCTCTTTCTTAACTGACCGTAGAAGTATGTTACACTTTGGGCAGCGTGAACGATCTACATCTATCTCGAGCTTAATCCCAAAACGTCTGGCAACCTCGGCAAGCCTTTCCACCTCATTTTGGCCTTTAAGGAGATAAGATTGAAGCCCTAAAATGGACGCCCTCCTGTGAAGCTCAGCATCCCTGGTAATAAGGATTCGGCCTTCCCTTGCCGCGGTTTGTATTAGTTCTTCATCGTCGAGGTTATTATAGTACTCAACATCGCAGCCCAGCATCCTGAGCCATCTACTCAGCTTGCCCAGCATCCCGTCTGCGAGAAATTTCATCCCGCGAATCCCTATCCCTTAATTATTCGACCTTCACCAGGCTTAGCAACTATTTCTCCTTCATCCATAATTAAGCGTCCGTTGACAAAAGTCTTTATAGGTTTACCCTTAACCTTCCACCCGTCAAAAGGTGAGAACTTGGCTTTCGAATGAAATTTCGACGCGTCAATCCTCCATTCTTTCTTAACGTCCACGACTGTCAGGTCGGCGTAGTTCCCCTCTTCAATCCTTCCACGCTTCTCGATGCAAAATATTTCTGCAGGCCTCTCAGCAGCGGCATTGACCAGTCTTGAAAGCGAGAGAACCCCATCGTTAACCTTTGTCAACATGAGCGGCAGCAATGTTTCCAAACCGGGAAATCCCGGTGAAACATCCCAAACAGATGGCTTCTTTTTTTCTTCTAATGCGTGCGGAGCATGATCTGATGCTAGAATGTCAATTGAACCCGATATCAGGGCGGTCCATAAAACTTCAGTGTCAGATTTGGGTCTAAGTGGAGGATTAGTTAGAGCGAAGCTTCCTATTTCTCTTAAAAATTCTGATTGAAGTAGTAGATGATGGGGTGTAACTTCACAACTAACCTTCATTCCTGAAGCCTTCGCCTCGTAGACCATCTCCATACCGCGACCCGTTGTTAGATGGCATATGTGAACGCGAGCTCCGCTAATCTCCGCAATCTTCAATATACGTTTTATCGCTGTAATTTCAGCCTCCTCGGAATGCACCGCGAGATAAGCATCCAAATCATTTCTTCCTTCCCTCTTCATTTTTTGCAATGAAGAGACCATGTAGGATGCATCTTCAGCGTGGACTGCAACAGGGACATGGGTATATGCCACCTTTCTAAACACTTCTAGGACGGCTTCATGATCAATTGGGTCTACACCGCCAATTTTTTCCGACATGAAGAACTTGAAGCCTTTTGCTCCCTCCTTTACTATACATTCAATCTCATCAATTCGTTCAGGAAAGGCTGAGTAGAAGGCAACGTTCACGATTACCCTTCGAGAGGATGTGTTCATTCGTTCTTTGAGGCTCTCTACGCTCATTGTGACAGGTCTATTGTTAGGCATATCAATAACCAATGTGACCCCGCCATTCGCCGCTGCCGATGTCCCAGTAAAAAAATCTTCTTTATAATCTAGACATTGATCTCTCAGGTGGACATGCGCATCTATAAGTCCTGGAAGGACAACGTGCCTATCCAAATTCATCTTTTTCGAAGCGGTCGGAAGATTTGTTTCTTTGCCAATCTTGACAATCTTGTCTCCATCTATGGCTAAACCTGCTTCAACCAACCCTTGGCGAAGGAAAATCTTAGAGTTCACTAGTACAAGGTCGACAGGCAAGTTTATCCTCCAATAGAATATGATGAAGGAGTGAATAAATAAGGGTTCACAAGAGTGAATCTGAAGAGACTAAGATCTTGACTGAGAATTGGGAATTAAGGGTTAGTATTCAGACTGGATGAGCTCGATGCGGCATTCCTCGCAAATGAATTTTCCTTCGAACTCCCTCAAATTGTCTGACCATTCTCCACAATTGTCACAATACCCAGTTGATGAAGGGGTCTCCTCTATTTCTTCCATGTTCTGATTTTCTATACGGGCTCTCTCCCGTATTATTTCTATAAGTTCAGGTGTCACAGCGAGAATATCCTTGCTTGATATTATTCCGGCTAATTCCCCCTTATGCATAACTGCCAGTCTTCGTATATTCTGTAGGCTCATTCTCCTAGCTGCTTCGCTTATCGTTTGATCAGCATCAATGGTGATTAGAGGAGAACTCATTATCTTCTTTGCAGAAATTTTGCTTGGCTTAAGATCATTTGCAACAACTCTCTCTGCAAGATCCCTCTCAGTAATTATGCCGATAGGCTTATTCTCCGCAGAGGTAACTATAATGCATCCAACATCATGCTTCTTCATCAACTTGGCCACTTCGGAAGATGGTGTGTCCTCTTTCACCGTTATTACTGGACTTGTCATGACATCTTTGACCAGCATCTTTGACCTTACATCTAGAGCAGTCATGCTTCATTCCCGCTTCAAGATCTGCGCCACGCTAGCATATGCTAAACCATTATTTTAGATTTATGTTGTGAAGGGAAAAACGTTCATGAAAAATAATTTTACTGATCGTTATTATATAAATCGAGCATATCCTTATGGAGTGAAGGTTAAAGGGGTGCAATTAAGTTAAATTGAACGTTTTTCCCCCATGTTAGGAAGATGACTGGTTATGCGACAAGGAAGTACCAGTTCCCTCGCAGAGGGCAAGTATTTCTTCATGAAGATTAACGATCCTTCTGATTGCCGGATGATTTGAACCAAGCTCTCCCTCTAACTTCTTCAGTGTCACCTCGATTGGAACAACTTTTGCATCCTCTATAAGCTTGTCTGCGTATGCGACGATCTTCTCCTCAATCGTCCTGGGAATATAATCCTTTTTTGGCCAACCCAACTCAGACGCTTCGCTTTCACTTATACCGCCCCCAACATGCCTTTCTATTATGGAGACGATAGACTGCGGCAGATTGAGAGACCGTGCGATATCCGCTCCGACTACGGCATGGTGCACAGTATGAGTTCTTGATCGACCGATGTCATGTAAAAGTGCTCCTATGCGCACCAATTCAACATTAACTTTTACTCCGTTTTTTGCACATTTTTCTGCGATTTTCAGTGCTAGCTCCGCGACCGCTTTACAATGATCTACCACAGGCAGAGAGCAACCATTTTCTATAAGAATCTTGATGGCTTCTTCAGGAGGAGGCAGCCTCTCACTCACTTATCTCACTTCTCAGCTGATTGATCTTTTTTGAGAGAAACTCGACAATTCTATTATTGTCAAAGTGTGAAAGGGGCTTATTACACTTTGGACATCTGAAGATAGATTCAGCCGCCTCCTCAAACGTTAGACGTTTGCATCCAGGCGTATTGCAGTAGTAGAACTCATGGCTCCTCTCGTATTCCAACCTCTTTTCAAGTTTTGTCAGAACATGCCTCTTCTGATTTGTCAGAAATCCTTCAACCTGGTCAGGTTGAAGTCTCCAATGAAAAATAAACCATCCTGTATCCTTGTCCCGCGTCCTTCTAAGCCCGACTATTGAGTGATCATAAAGCCTATACAATATCTTTCTGACATTGTTGAGTTTTATATCAGTCTTGCTAACTATTTCCTCGTCTGTGATCTCGTCAACCTTGCTGAGTAACTCAACTATCTTTACCGCCTCTTCGCCGCCGAGAACATGCGCCACCTTCAGAAGCGTCTCATAGCTAACAAGAGACATTAAGCCCACCGGTATATTGGATATCGATTTTCACAGTCTCCTCATAATCATTTATTCACGATCAACCTATATCCAGTAAATATATTTTTTACGTTGAAGAACTTAAATCAATCGATCATCCTGCCCACTTATCTTCTCCATTTTGGCAATCTTTTTTCCTCTTATTTGTGGAATAATCCGTACTTTAGCATTCTCGAATTCCATTTGGAGCTCCTTTCCTTCTAGGAGCTCATGTAGGAAGATGCTTAGTGCGCTTATCTCAGAGTGTGGCTGAGACGTTACTGATATGTTCCAGTCAGCAATCTTAAAGACTTCTGAGGGAACCTTCGGTCCGCCTACAATGATAAGCTTGTCTCTGGAAGAGGCTCTTATCTCGCCTATTTTCTCTTGAAGTGGGATCCCGTACATGGTGAGATGTATGCTTTCACCCTCAGCGTCCTTCCAAAGCTTGAGGACTCGCTTCCAGTCTCTTACATATTCAACTCGAAAGGAGCCCCCCCATACCTCATTAACCCTGCTAATACTCTTCTCAATCATTTCATCTCGGTCGCCAGTATAATAGGCTCCATCCGCTCCAAGCGCCCTCGCTGCGAGGAATAAATGTGTCGTCGCTCTTTTGTCGCGTCTTATTCTATGACCTAATCTAAGCACGTAGATTCGCCAATTCTTCAACCCTGAAAAGCCCCTCCAACCTTCTCTACCTTCTCTCGAATTATATCCACGGAACTCAGGGGAGAAAAAGAAGAGACTATGATGCTATCCTCTTTATAGTCGACGCATTGAACATGCGAATTCTTGTATATCCATGAAAGGAGAGATAGTGCTTCTTCGCTCTTCGGCAATGTGAAGTGTAAATTGGTTCTTCCAAGCCTCTTAATTATTTCATCCTTTAAAAGATCTATATTTACTCGATGAAGCGCCGATATGGGGACAAATTCGGATAATTTTCCATCTAGAACCCTAACTTTCTCATTTAGCTGATCAGAAGATAAGAGATCAATCTTGTTGAGGACTAATAGGACGGGAACTCCTGTTGCACCTATATCTTGAAGAGTATTAAGGCAGCATGAAAGTTTCCTCTCAATCTCTGAAATCTCTTCGCTGAAATCGAGAACCAGCAATATTAAATCAGAGTAGATGGTTTCCTCTAATGTTGAATGAAAAGCCTCAATTAACGTGAGCGGCAACCCGTCAATGAATCCAACAGTGTCGGTCAACAAGATTCTCTCACCGGAGAGATTCAGGATTCTAGTTGTTGTCGAGAGAGTTGTAAACAGCCTAGGGTCAGCTGGGACATTTTCTTCTGTCAACGCATTAAATAGAGTGCTCTTGCCAGAGTTTGTGTAACCAGCTAATGATACAAGCGAGAAGCCAAGCTTCCGCCTACGTCTTCTATGGATCTCCCTTGTCTTCCTTATGTTTCTAATCTTAGCCTGCAATCTCTGCGCTTCTCTTCTGACAGTCTCATAATATATGTCGGCATCATATTTCCCTAGACCGTGGAAGCCCGGTTGCTCACCAGCCTTCGCCAGTCTAACCTTCTCCTTCGCATGAGCCAGCTCGTACTGAAGCCTAGCCAATTCTATCTGAAGCTTAGCCTCTTTAGTTGACGCTCTCCTCGAGAAGATCTCTAGAATAAGCTGGAAACGGTCGATAACTTCAACTCTGGTAAGTTTCGCCAAGTTATAAATCTGAACGATCTTCAGTTCGTTCCCAAATATTACCTTTTGAACATTCAAACGAGAAACGATGTCCGCTAGCTCCCTAGCTTTCCCCGCGCCTATGTTATACGTGGGATCCTGAGGACGGACTTGCTCGATTACATCAACAATTTCGTATCCCGCAGCTTCAGCAAGACTCTTCAACTCTTCGATATTCGACTTTTCATTATGATCTCTACGAATCACCAGAACCGCTCTCGTCTTTCAAGAAACCCTCCTTATTTGTTTTGAAAACAGCAATCTCACCCAAAGTAATGGCTTCAGATGCAGGTTGAGAGGTTGAGACAGCTTTTTCTTCGACTGAAGTGTGCAACTCTATTTTAAGCACATGCTCGAGCTTAAGGGTTAAATGCTCGTCAGGCATCATCTTTCCGGCTTCTATCCTTCTAATAACTGAGGCCTTTTCTCCAACTTTCCTGCCCAAATCATCATGGCTTAGACCCATTCTTTCACGCGCATTTTTTATTAGCGACCCGAACCCCTCAACAATGTCTTCTCCAAATTCTTGGTCCAGCTTCTCTTTCGGCCTACGCGAAACGATCCTAACCGAGACTTTTCTCTTACCTGACCCAGATCCATCTTCTTTTGATCTCGGAAGCCAGGTATCTGATCCTAGTTTGGCACATTTTTCGCACGTTACCATTTTTGCTCCTTCAATAATAACCCTTCGAGGTTCTCCTTCAATTTGTCGGCCGCAAACCTCACAATGCAAACGGGGACACCAAACATACATATGTGATGACAAACTTAAAGGTGACGCAAGACCTTTCTATCAATCCAAAACAAACAAGAATAAGCATATAGCAAAATTATGATATTCTTGAGGCCGGAAGATATGTATAGCCTACAAGATGATTTCTTGAGAAAGATAAGATGCATTGCGGATTACCAGTTCGGCTTAGGCGCAGGGAACATCATATTCCCGGATAACGTAGAAATAATCCGTTCTAAAAGGACGGGTAAGATTAGGCACGTGTATCATGAAGGGAGGCTTCTTGCAACCCTAAGACCGAGTGACGGGCTCTTCTCCCTAAGCATTGAAGGGGCAAAGAGGCTGTTTGAAGGAATGAATCCTAAAAGGCTCTGGGTAAAAATCAGCAGCGAAGCTTCCATTTTTGTTGGAAAAGGGAGCGACGTTTTTGCTAAACATGTACTCGATGCAGATGAAGAGATAAGGCCGGGAGAAGAGGTTATAATTTTGGATAACGAGAATAAAGTGATCGCTGTTGGCAGGTCTGT
The DNA here is from genome assembly GCA_025059045.1 of Candidatus Bathyarchaeota archaeon. Taxonomy (NCBI): domain Archaea; kingdom Thermoproteati; phylum Candidatus Bathyarchaeota; species Candidatus Bathyarchaeota archaeon. The sequence continues at coordinate 94,897 of JANXEA010000010.1, forward strand.
TCTTACTGGCGATGAGATGAAAAAGTTCAATAGAGGTGTTGCCGTAAAAATCAGAAAAAGTAAAAGCCCTAAAAAAGAAAAATAGGAATGAAAGAGTGAATGTTTGAGGGATGATAGGATTTGCGCAGGATAAGTCCAAGAGAAGCTAAGAGAATTATGCAACGCATGGGACTCTCAATGAACCAGATCGACGTAGAAGAAGTAATTCTCAAAACCAGAGACAAAGAAATAATGATAAAGAATCCTGAAGTTGCAATCTTAGATGTGCAGGGGCAAAAAATATTCCAGATAATGGGCGGCGAGTTGACGGAAAAAATGATAGCGAGAAAGATTACAATCCCGGAGGAAGACGTCCAGCTCGTTGCGCAGCAGGCGCATGTTAGCTTGGAGCAGGCAAGAGCTGCTTTGGAAGAGACGAATGGCGACTTGGCGCAGGCAATTCTTCTTCTCAGCCAAAGGTGATGGAGAAGAATTTTCATAACTATTCAGGAATAAAGTAATCGAAGGATCATCTCGGACTCAAAAACATTTATATCTCCCAATTAGCCTTCTCTCATTTCACGATTTTGGGAGGACTAGCATAATTTGGCATATTTAACAATGCTAAGAGGTCAGTCATTATTAGTTTTCAGGGAAAGGCCTTACAGAACTAAGGGGGGTGATGCGCGGAAAAATAATATAGCTGCCGCTAGAATCGTAGCGGAAACTCTTAAGGCTGATATGGATAGGATGCTCTTCATGTGGGGATGTAAAAAACCTCAATCCGCCTCAATCTTGTTTAGAGATGGACTAAAAGAAAGTTTGATGGGGCTGGGAGAGCAATGAGAGACACGCTTTCTTTTGCCTGCGCTATTGAAAAGAATAGTCTCACCCCTTCTTTTACGCTTATAAAAAAGAGGAGGTGAAGGCTGAATGGCTGAAATTAGGGAAATTCCGGCAAGAGCAAGCCGCTTCGAAAGGATAGGCGCACATACACACATAAAAGGGTTAGGGCTGGACGAAAACTTCAGAGCAGTCAAAGTCAAGGATGGCATGGTGGGACAGGAGAAGGCACGAGAAGCCGCGGGACTAGTTGTTCAAATGATTAAGGAGGGTAAGATGAGCGGGAAAACCGTAATACTCGCAGGCCCGCCAGGAACTGGTAAGACAGCGATCGCTGTTGCCATATCCCGTGAATTGGGGCCTAATGTGCCTTTTATTCAGATGAGCGGCAGCGAGATCTATAGCAGCGAGAGAAAGAAAACAGAGGTGCTTATCGAGGCGATGAGAAAGTGCATAGGCGTCGAGATACATGAGATGCGTAAGGTTTACGAGGGCGAAGTGACAGCGATCGACATTAGGACAGCTCCGCATCCCTATAACCCCTATCAAAAGGTTCCTGAAAGCGTGAGAATAACCTTAAAGACGACTAAGCAGGAGAAAACCATTGAGGCAGGAGCCTCAATTGCGCAGCAGATTATTCAGCAGGGAATAACAGAAGGCAATGTCATACAGATTGATGCTGAGACTGGCAGGGTTGCGAATCTTGGGCTGAGCATAGAGAGCACCAAGGGAAAGACGTACGATGTTGATACGAGCGAGAAGGTGCCTAGACCATCAGGAGACGTTCTCAAAGAGAAGGAGTTTGTTTATACGCTAACATTAGCGGATATGGATGAGATCAACGCTAGGCACAGGCTGGGAGGCGGCTTATTCTCACTATTCCTAGGTGGAGCGGAGACGAAAGAGATTGACACCGATATCAGGGCTGCCGTTGACGAATCTGTAAAGAAGATGGTCGACGAGGGCAAAGCCTTCATTCATCCCGGCGTCCTCTTTATAGACGACAGCCACCTCCTTGACCTAGAAGCATTTAGCTTCCTTGGCAGAGCCCTTGAAAGCGAACTTGTCCCAATAATAATCTTAGCAACCAATAGGGGGGTAACGACGATTCGGGGTACAGACGTTAAAAGTCCTCTTGGATTCCCCCTAGACTTGATTGACAGGTCTGTGATCATAGCCACTGAGGACTACGACGCTGATAGTATAAGAGAGATACTGAGGATAAGGGCAAGAGAGGAGAAGGTGACCATCGAAAATGATGCTCTAGAAAGGCTCACACAAATCGGGGCAAAGTCATCACTGAGATATGCGGTTCAACTTCTAAGCCTAGCCGCCCAAAACGCCAAGGTCATGAAGCATGAAACAGTGAAACTTGAGGATGTCGAGAGGGTTGACTCCCTCTTTATGGATACCTACAAAGCGTCTGAGCATCTGAGAAAATACGAGGATAGGCTACTATACCACTGAAAGCATTAAATAGCACATTCCCTCACTCTTTTAAAAGAGTGACACAAAGGGTGTCAATCCCGGCTTGTCAGTCTGCATAACATACCATGAAAAGTTTCGCCAATATGACCTAGGTGCGAATCATCCATTCAAAGGCGACCGGTTCCCCAAAGCAAAGGCCTTTTTTGATAAGAAGAACCTTTCCAAATCCCAGAATGTATGTTATATAGAACCCCGACCCGCAAAAGAGAGCAATCTGATCAAAGTTCACACACGAGAGTTTGTTGATTTAATCAAGAGGCTCGCTGAAGCTGGAAGACCATATGATCTTGATACACCTGTTTCCATGCCTATTCTTGAGGCTCTAATGTTTATGATTGGCGGCGTTATAGAGGCGGGAGACGCGATATTCTCTGGAAGATTCGGGCGGGCGGTCGCGTTAGGAGGCGGCTTCCATCATGCAGGTAGAGATTATGCAGGCGGCTTCTGCATCTTCAACGATATAGCCATACTTGTAGAGCATCTTCGCGAAAAGTTTGGTGTGAAGAGGTTTCTGATACTAGACTATGATGTCCACTTCGGCAATGGGACGAGCGACATATATTACTCTGATCCCAACGTGCTCTTCATCTCTCTTCATCAGGACCCGCTAACAATATATCCTGGAAGAGGCTTTATAGATGAGATCGGAGAGGGGGAAGGGGAAGGTTATAACGTAAATGTTCCGCTTCCGGTCAGAACTGGCGAAGAATCATATCTACTTGCTTTGAATGAGATATTCCCTCCACTTGCGGAGGAGTTCAAACCTGAAATAATAATTGCTAACGGCGGAAGCGATGCGCACTTTGCAGATCATCTGGGAAGTATGGGATTAACGGCTAAAGGCTTCTTCAAAATATCTCGAACAATCCTTGAAACTTCTAAAAAAGTATGTAATGGTCGGGCTGCGTTGCTGATCGCCAGTGGATATAATCCCTTGGTCCTTCCCTATTGTTGGTACGCTCTGGCGGCTGGTTTCATTGAACCGCAAAGGGATCCGGAAGAAATTGAGGACTATTTTCCATCGCCGAGGGATCCGTGGCAAAACAGGGTCCAGGTTGAAAGGATATTGGGGGATTTGAAGAAGATCCTGAGAAAATATTGGAAATGTTTCTGATGATCCAAAGCTCATTTTACAAGCTTTAATGCCTCTTTGAACTCCTGCGTTCCTGCCTTTTCAAGTATCTCATACATTAACATTTCCGTTGTAGCTATGGTCACGCCGCACTGTCTCATCCTATTGATAGCGACCTCTTTATCTTCAAGCCTTCTGGATGAGACTGCATCGTAAACGACACATGGCCTGTAGCCTCGAATTAAGCCGTCAAGTGCCGTCTGCATCACGCAGATATGCGCCTCGATTCCACTGATGATTAGTGTCCGTGCATTAATCTCCCTTAGAGTTTCAGCAAACTTCGCGGACTTGAAGCAGCTAAACTCCACCTTCTCGATAGGCTCGACGTCCAGGAGAAGAGTCTTGATCTCCGGAATAGTTCCTCCCAGGCCCTTTGGATACTGCTCAGTCAACACGATTGGAATATTCATGATCCTTGCGAAGCTTATCAATTTTTTAACATTCTCGATTAGAAGATCCTTTTCAGCTATTTTCGCAATAAGCTTCTCCTGCATATCGATTATAACCAAGACGAGCCAATGACGTGAGATTAACTCAGAACTCAACTCTGCCACCTAAATAGAGGTGACCTATCAAATTTAAATTGTTAACCATTATGATAGAGATGCCTTTATATAAAGTGGACTGGAGGGGAGGATTTTCAAAAATTTGACTAGAGATCAATATAAAAAAAAGGTTATGGGTCAAGTATTCTCAGGACGGCTTCTTCTTCAGCCTCCTCCGCCAATGGAATTCCAGTAACCTTTGCTGCACGTTCACTTAGCGCCATTAGGTCTTTTCGATCTAATAGGTCAAGACGCCACTTTCTGGCCCCTGCCATGAGCTGCATGAGTCCGACCTTGACACGTTCGCTTAAGTAGGAATACAGGCCAACCGCTTCCCATGGAATTTCTTTAAACCTCTCTCCATACTTAGCCCTCAACTCAGGAGCTGCGGCGAAAAAGACTTCAGGTCTATTGCCAAAATTCTCAATGAAGCTCTTTGGAAGCTGCCCCTTATTCGCCAGCTCAATGAAATAGGAGCTCTTCATGACCGCTGTTAATGGAGACCTAGCCATCAAAACGCCCTTAACTAGCGGTCCATCCCCAAAGTTGCTCATCGCTATAGCCTTGAATATCTGTGTCTCATTTATGAAGCCCCCTGCCATGATAATGTCCGGCACATACATACCCTTCTTCTTTAGAATCTGCGCGCATTTTAGAACCCATGCCTCTAGATAGACTGTGGGGATACTCATCTCATCCATCATTGGAACCGGACTCATGCCAGTCCCGCCGCCTGCACCGTCGAATGTCACCGCGTCAATTTTCGCTTCTGAAGCTATCTTCAAAGTATATGCCACAGCCGACGGCCTATAAGCTCCGGTTTTAAGAAAAACATGTTTTGCTCCATGGCTCCTTAAGTTTTCAATATCCTCAACAAAGTCCTTTGCGTTTGGGATCCCAACTCTGCTGTGACGTTCAAAGCTCCTGAATACGCCCTCCTTAAATGCAGCTTGAACATTCGGGTCTTCAGGGTCTGGGATGACGAGGTAGCCTCTCTTCTTCAGGGTTATAGCCCTCTCTAGATTGTTAATTCTGACTTCGCCGCCGATGGCTTTTGCCCCCTGCCCCCATTTCCTCTCGATAATGTTCACTTCAAGTTTCGACAAGGCATAGACATCGACGCCGAGACGCTGGTCCTCAACATTCGTCTGGACGGCGACGTCTCCATGCTTTCCATCCCAGAACTTTCTGAATGCATCCACCCGCCGTTTAAGTTCCTTAGAATAGGTTACTTTTCCCTGAGTTATCACCGCATCGGGATCCATTCCGCAGACGTTTTCGCCGATTGTTATCCCGACACCGGAGATAGCTGCGCCTATGGCTAGACCATCCCAATTTAGCCTTGCAACTTCTGTCGATCCGAAGGCGCCGATTATTATAGGTATCTTTAGTGGGACGCCGCCGATGACAGTGTCGGTCTTCACGTTCTCGAAGAAGGCTACGTCAGGATCAGCCTCGACCCCCTGAACCTCAAATAGGCTGGATTGAATGTTAAAGTGAGACCAGTCCAGACCGAAGTCTTTAAGGGCCCCGGATGTGCTGAACCCGTACTGTACAGGTTCTGGGTAAAGTGCTTCTCTGCCCCTGAATGTCGAAAGAGCGATTTCGCAGAGAAATGGGCAGTCTCGTATGCATAATGGGCACATTCCACTTGTGCAGCTGACATCTCTGACCCTTGTGTTGGTTCCTGTTGTCGATTTTCCATTTAGGTATGAGGAATTCCGTAATACTCTTTCAGGCATATGGCATCCTCCACTTCACCTAACAGACAGTCCATTTTATTCTTTTTCGACTTTCACGAAAGAGTATTGCGTATCATCAATAGGTATTTATATGTGTTCATTATGCTTTAATGCGCTGAAAGTGATTTAATCCGAAGATATATGAATCATGTAAAAATGTTGGACAGAGTGCCCATCATGGAAAAAGATCTCGGCTACAGAAAGGTTCAATCCACGGGCAGAAAGTCCTACATAATTTCACTTCCAAAGAAGTGGGTCGAAAGTCTTGGGCTTGATAAAGGAAGCGAGATAGCATTTAAGGTTCAAGAAGATTCTTCACTGGTTTTGACGCCGAGAAAAATACTTGAAAGCAAAAGAGAAAGACGAGAAAGGAAAGAATATTGGGTGCATGTTAACCCAGACGATAATGTTGGATCATTGCGGCGCAGGATAACCTCCTTATACGTTGTGAGCGCTAACACGATCCATGTAACCTTTAAGGATGCTTCAACCGCGCTTAAATTTAGAAATGAGATACATGAAATCGTCAAAAATTTTCTTTTGGGCGCAGAAATAGTTGAGGAAACACCGCGAAGGATAACAATTCAGATACTTATCGACCAGCTTGAATTTCCAGTTGAGAAGGCTATAAGAAGAATGGCGGTGCTCGCCTTGTCTGCAAGCAATGATGTAATTTCAAATCTGAAAGACATTAGCGAGGAGACTGCGCGAGGCATTCTTATGATATGCAATGATGTTTACAGACTGAGCTTATATGTGACTAGACAACTAAAATATGGACTCGAGAGGAATGCCTTCAAAGAATTAGGGTTCAAAACAGCTAAGGAGTTTCTCGGCTATAGATTAGTTGTGAATGATGTTAAAGCGATCTCGGATAACGCCTTAAATATTATTAATAACCTTATGGCGATAAAGCCACTTATAGAATCCGGGACCATCTTCTCCAAGGAGCCAATAGATGAGGAGGTTTACAGTCAAATTCTTGATTATAACAATCACATACACCGTTTATTTGAGGAGTCTTTAAAGGCGCTGTTCAAAAGGAATTATATAGAAGCGGAAAGGGTAATACGAGAAATTGACTTGGCACGGCGAATAGAAAATCAGCTTTCAGTTTTGATATCGAGTAAGAAGATGGATCCAGCTTTTTCTTCCCTCTTTAGCTTGATCCTTGACAACGTAAGGCGGATGGCGGATTATGGTAGAAACATCGCGGAAGTGGCGTTAAACAGAACTGTGGAAGAAATATCGATCCAAGAGCCTACGAATTAGTCATGGAAATCCCTGCATATACAAGTTCTATCCGCCGCTAATCAAGGTCATCAATGATATGACATCTCCGTCTTTGAGTAAAATTGGACTCTCGTTATGCAGATTTATGAGTTTCCCGTTGACCGCCACGATGAAAGTTGGATCCCAAAGGTGCTCTTTAGCATTTATAAATCTTCCAAATTTTTCTCCGTATGTTTTCGCCAGTTCATTTAGCAAATCCTTGAGCGAGGAGCCTTCCTTAAGGTAAATATCCTCCTCGCTTCTTCCAGTAGAATTTCTAACCAGGCCAAGATAGAGAAGCTTTACTTTCATGCCACTTAGATCTATGAGATGATCTGCAAATTTAAGTATTTCCTGTCTGTTTCCATAACTTCAATTGTAGTTTTTTTGCTCAACATTTATTAACCATCTTTGATGGTTTATTCTTGGATGGTGTAAGGAAGATATATGATGGCTGAAGTGGTACTGCAATTAATGCAAGGCATGGCTTCTCAGGATAACATTGGCCTATTGATTCAGGTAGCGTGGCTTGCATTCTTCGTATTTTACTTGCTATATGGGCAGAAGCTGCAGGTTAAGGTTATGTTGAAGGAGGTTGAAAGTTCACTTTATAGGCTAAAGGCTATGAGAGACCAGGGAAGAAGCATAGCGATTTCAACTATTAAGGAGGTCGGTAACCTCTCTGAGGACCCCTCAGCACGTGTTGATCGAATCCTTGATCACGTTTACATTCCGCCAGTTGATCTGGATCCTAGCGGAATAATTCGAAGGCTTGAGCATATAATTGACGTACGGGACTTCAGATTCAAAGATGAAGTGAGACATATGGTTCCCAATGCGGATGAGACTCAGATAAACAATTTGACGAATATGCTTGAAGCCGCTTTGGCCCTCAATGAAATCTACAAGTACGTTAGGCATTTCTATCTTTTAGGTAAGAAGACATCAAGTTTCTACATTGTATTACAGTTGCAGATGATATTGCCACAGATAATGAAGGAATGCGAGGCCTTTGCCAGTGCGCTGAGAGCCTTCACACTGGGTCAACCAATCGGCGATGGGATTGGCGCACTGGTCTCGGCGAAACTAATGTATGGGAGGGCAAGCCGGGAGATAGCTGAGGACATTGTAGTGTCAGAGGTTCCCATCGAGGGGAGAGTGGCCTATGTCCTCAAGGCTAAGGGACCTGGCGGAAATGTTGGAAAGCCAGGGGAGGCTGTAAAGCAGATACTTGAGGAGAGGGAAGGTCGTGTTGCTCTGATAATCCTAGTCGACGCTGCACAGAAGCTTGAAGGCGAAAAACCTGGTGAAATTGTAGAGGGGACAGGGGTCGCGATTGGGGGTCCAGGGGTTGACAAATATAAGGTTGAGGAAGCCGCGACGAAATATAAAGTGCCTGTTCACGCCATTTTAGTTAAAGAAGGAATAGGCGACGTCGTCTCTACGATGAGAAAGGAGATATCGAATAGTGCTGATGAGGTCATTAAAAGAATCCATAGAATAGTGCTTGAGAACACGAAGCCTGGCGATTGCTTAATAATCGCCGGTATTGGAAATACTATGGGCATTGCGCAGTAGTGATGAATTATGAATGAGAAATCGTCTTCCGTTGAAAAAGTATCAGCGTTTTTTATAGCAATCATAGCCGTATTGCTGGCACTATCCATATTTTCCCTCTTCCAAGCATTCGAGATCTATAGGCGTACAGGCTTACCGGACTTTCTAGCAATATTTCTCAGCATCAGCGCGATTATATTATCATTTTATATGGTCTTTCAGTTGAAAAGTAGGCCTATAAAACTCGGCTTTGAAATTCCGAAAGTTTTCACCAATATTCAATGCAGAAGCTGCGAGTTCCGTCAAGTCAGAGAGTTCCAGAAGGGAGATTACATTTTTAGGCAGATGGATCCCTGCCCAAAATGCAACAGCCCGACATATGTTTCCTCGATCTTCAGAGAGCCTGAGGAGAAAGAGGAGTAAACAGATTATGCTAAGTTAATACTGTTACACCTCTGCTTCCAACATATACTGTATGCTCTACCTGCGCAACCGTGCATCCGCTAGCCTCTACGAAGACGGGATATCCCATAAGACACTTTGAACCCAAAAGTTCCGAGAACGCTGACCTATACTTATCCTCAGTCAAATATTCTTTCAGCCATCTCTGCGCGAATGGTAAAGTGTGGAACTCGTTCTCAATATGTTTAAGAAGGGTTCTTGATTCCGAAGATTTCAAAGGTCTCCGCTTGGTAAATCTGAATATATGCATTTCAGGCCCATTCTTCACTCTCCCAGCTGCATTCCTGACTGTTACGAAAGGCTCTATTGCATAGATTTCTCCCTCAAGAATCCTGCTTGGAAAAGAATGGGATATGTTTGGCAAAGATTTACCAGCATGGATTGTGTATCGGCTGATAAGGTGGCCAGTCAAATTTGAGATTGGTTTGAAACCGTAGCTCTCGATGACCCCTTGTATCTCCGATCCGACCTTTGATGTTGAGATCCCAGGTCTCATAATCCTGATCGCCGCCTCCAATGCTTTTTCAGCGGCATGAACCATACCTTCATAATCGGTATTAAAACAGACGGTTGTCGCAGTATCCGCAATATAGCCGTCAATATGTACGCCGATGTCGATTTTGACAATAGACCCTTCAGGAATCCTTTTCTCATCACCTATTGGGGAAGTATAATGTGCAGCGACATCATTAACTGAAATATTGCATGGAAAAGCCGGCTTGCCGCCAAGGTCTCTGATCATCCCCTCAATCTTTTCACATATCTCGATGAGAGGTTTATCTTCTTCAACCACACTTTTCACCTGTTCTCTAACCTTGGACGCGATTTCTCCGGCTTTGTAATACTGTTCAACCGCGTCACTTGAGATCATATCATCGCTCCCTCTATGACTGTGAGACGGGCACATGTTTACTTTATCTTCTTATACTACAAACATCAGACCTACTGATTATTCATTATCTAAAGAAGATATTAAGGTAACATCTTATGAACACATAATTAAAGTTCATAAGCGATTTAATGGAGCAATTTTTGAAGAAGATATGAGGGCGAGGTGATTTTATCGAAATTGAAGGGAAGACAGACTGATGAAGAGCAGACCGAGAATATTGATAATCGATGATGACGAAAACATAAGAAAGGTCCTATCTATGATCCTAGAAGACAAAGGGTACATAGTGGACGTCGCAGAGGATGGGGAAGAGGCGATAAAAAAATCTCAAAAGAACTTCTATAACCTGGCATTAATAGACATAAAGCTGCCGGACATGGAAGGAACCGATCTTCTGACAAGAATGAAGGAGACGACGCCGAAGATGATAAAAATCATACTGACCGGCTACCCTACATTGAAGAATGCAATAGACGCTGTGAACAAGGGTGCTGACGGCTATTTAGTAAAGCCTATCGATGTAGACGCCTTATGTCACGTGATTGCGGAGCATCTGAAGAGGCAGGAGGAGGAAAACAGGTTCAGCGAGGAGAAGGTTGCGGAATTTATAGAGACGAGGGCCAGAGAGATGAAGAGTAAATCCAAGCCTAGGAAGAAGCCGGAGAAATGAGGCCCCATGAAAACTATCGCCAGTAGCAGAATTCAAGCTGGGGAAGAGCTGGTGCTGAAAGTAGTGGAAGAGGTTTTGATTAATGTTCTTGGGGAGAAGGCGTTTACGCGGCTTGTAAAAGCGTTGAGAAGGAACTTCTCACTTGAGTGGCATGAAATTCCAAGTAAGAGCGACTTGTTCTCCTTTGCACTTAAGGAGATGCTGGGCATAGGCTCAACAATTATTGAGGATCTGATAATAGAGAATTTGTATCTCAAGCTGGGACAAGAGATAAGGTGGAGAAAAGACTACAAATTCTCAGACTATATAAAAGAGATTCTATCGGCCGCAGACGGGGATAAACGTGCATGACTTATGGTCATAGGCTACGAGTAGCCTATGGGGGACGCTTGGAGCCCACATGCAAAACAGAAGGCCTATTGATTAAATGGGGGACCTGTAATGCTACTTTACGCAGCCATGTTACTCACGCTCAGCATTATCGCAATAATGTTTGTGATCCGTAATCTAATATCAAAAAATACGAGCAGTATTATCGGTTCTATAGTCATCTCAGCAATTCTAATATGGTCGCTTGGACTGACCCTTGAGATAAGTAGCTCCGACTTCTCCACTAAACTGTTATGGAATAAGATTCAATTTATCGGGATTGACCTCCTTCCATCAACATGGCTCATTTATGTTCTTTATCTTCTAGGATATGGGAGGTGGTTAACCAGAAGATTGGTTTGCCTTCTAAGCATCGCTCCAGCTGTGAAACTGCTGCTTGTTTTCACTAATGAGATGCATGGCCTAATTTATGAACAGGTAAGCCTAAACCCTTATGACCCGAGACTACCGTTAACCGTCCATTATGGTCTTGGTTTTTGGGTCTTCTTCATTTACATTTACGCTCTTCTTTTGTATTCATCGGTTTTCTCTCTAGCCACCTTATTTCGCGCATATACTCTATATAAATCTCAAGCGGCGGCTCTTTTACTAATCACGGTTGTCCCATGGGTTAGCAGCGCGTTCGTCTACCTGAGACTTCGCGTCTTTCCAATGGATTTTACACCGGCCATATGTCTTGTTGCTTCGATACTACTATCCTTAGTTAATCCATCCCGGCTGCGTCTCAAGGATGTTATCCCAGTCGCCCATAAAGTCGTTCTGAACAGCATAAGTGATGGAATAATCGTGATGGACGAGCATAACAATATTCTTGAGCTTAATAAGGCCGCGGAGGCGATGACTGGTTTATCGAATAAGGATGCGCGGGGAAGAGCTGCCTCTGAGATTCTGAGTTTTATCCCGAACCCTTCATCAAGTGAGTTGTGCAATGATAGCGGCCGGGAGGTTTCGCTGGGAGGGAAGACGTATAGCCTACACTTTTCAACTGTCTCTGACTGGTCTGGAAATCCCAGATGCAGAATCCTCGTTCTGCATGACGTGACAAGAATGAAACTCATGGAGGAAGAACTGAAGAAGTACACGGAGCATCTGGAAAGCTTAGTGAAAGAGAAGACAAAGAAACTTCAGGAGAGCCAATCCTGGCTGACGAATGTGTTCACCGCGTCTCCCGACGCGATATTAGTTGCCGACATTAAAGGAAACATTGTTGAATGTAATCATGCGACATTAACGATGTTTAAATTCCCTTCTAGAAATGATGCGATTGGGAAGAATGGTCTTAATTTTGTTGCTAAAAAAGATCATAGGAAACTCTCGGAGATCTCAAAAGTGCTACTGAAAGAGGGTCTTGTGAGGAATATTGAGATCACCCTTCTGACCGCGGATGGCAAAGAATTTGCAGGGGAAGTTTCTCTGAGCCTAATTAGGGACTTAGAAAACAATCCAGCCTACATAATCGCAATGGCTAGAGACATAACTGACCGCAAGGAGATGCAGAAGAAGCTACTTAGGTCGGAACGGCTTGCCGCAATAGGCGAGTTAGCTGGAATGGTGGGTCATGATCTTAGGAACCCGTTGACCAGCATACTCGGCGCATCCTATTATTTGAAGATGAAGTATAACTCCATTCTAGACGAGAAGAGCCGCTATATGCTGAAAATAATAGAGGATGACGTTAGGTATGCGAACAAGATTGTCGATGATCTTCTCGACTACTCCAGCGAGATACGTCTAAATCTTAAAGTGGTCAATTTAGCCTCGCTTATATCCGAATCATTAAGGATTCTGGAAATACCGAATAATATTGAAGTTGTGAAGCTAGTGGATGAGGGGGTGAAGCTTGAGGTAGACATTGAAAAGATGAAGAGGGTATTCGTCAACATAATAAGGAATGCCGTTGAGGCTATGCCTGTCGGTGGGAAGCTCACCATACAAGCAGTCAAATTTGACGATAGGGTGGAAGTCACGTTTACGGACACGGGGATCGGTATACCTAAAGAGATGCTTCCAAATCTCGGGAAACCATTGTTCACGACGAAGCCAAGAGGCATGGGCTTCGGACTTGCGGTATCAAAACGTTTTGTTGAGGCGCACAATGGAACGATTAGCTGGGAAAGTACTTATGGGAAGGGAACAACAGTAAGGATAATCTTGCCATTAAGCAGACAGGAAACTGATCATAGCGGATAATTGTTAAAATACTTCTTGAATAACCTTTGTTATTTAATTCTTGAGCCATTAATGGTGAGGATAATGGTGAAAAAGATCGGTCTAGTAACTGCTGGTGGGGACGCTCCTGGAATGAATGCTGCCATTCGCTCGGTCGTCCGCTCCGCGATCTACATGGGATTGGAGGTGATAGGGTTCGAAAGAGGGTATGCAGGCCTCATACATAAACAGTGGCGGCCTATGACCATGAGGTCCGTCAGCGGGATAATCAATCTGGGAGGAACGATACTTAGGACTGTAAGATGCGCGGAGATGGAGACTAGGGAGGGTATAGAGAGGGCTGCTGAAAACCTTAAAGATCTAAATGTGGATGGGCTCGTGGCCATCGGTGGCGATGGAACCTTCAGAGGTGCGGTTGAACTCCAAAGGGTAAGCGGGGTATCCGTGATTGGGATTCCGGCGACAATCGATAATGATGTTGCTGGAACGGATAGTACGATAGGTTTTGACACCGCGGTCAATACGGCTGTCTCCGCGATAGATAAGATTAGGGACACCGCGACTTCACATGAGAGAATATTTGTGGTCGAGGTTATGGGGCGAAGGAGGGGTTTCCTCGCGTTAGAAGTTGGGTTAGCCGGGGGAGCGGAATTAATTCTCATACCAGAAGTGAAATTTGACCTAGATGAAATATGTGAGAGGCTGAGGATGGGGCTGCATGAGGGGAAGACCTCGCAGATCATCGTTGCGGCTGAGGGGGTTGGCTCCACCTCTGAGATTGCGAACTACATAGCGAAAGAGACACAATATCAGGTTCGCTTGACTGTTCTTGGTTATGTGCAGAGGGGTGGAAGTCCCTCGGCGGTTAGCAGGATACTGGCCTGCGAGTTTGGTCATCTGGCAGTTCAGCTGCTCCTTAATGGGGAGAAGGAGAGGCTTGTCCGAATTAAGGATGGGAAGATAGGGTCTATGAGCCTCTATGAGTCTACTAGGCAGGTTAAGGAGATCGACCTAGAAAAATACAGGTTGGCTCACATACTGTCATTGTGAGCTGGATTGTTATGTTATGAAATTGGAGAGCCCGGCTTCTCTCGCCAGTTCTACCGCTTTTTTCATCTCATTGAACGTCAGTCTTCTCCTGAGCTCAGGGATTTCATGGGCTCTCCATTCAGGTCGATACTGGAACATTAGGTTTACCCTAACATTTTCTCCCAATTTTTCAGATATCCATTTTAAGATAGGTTCTGTGCAGCAGGATAAGTGTCCGGGGAGGACCAAGACCCTTATGATGAGCTCGCCGAAACGTTTTCCGTATAGGTGGTTCCTCCTGCAAACCTCTACGTAACCAGGGGCATCCGAAATCTTCTCTGCGCATTCATTTTGGCCATACTTGAAATCCAAGAGGTATATGTCTGCAAATTCGGCGAGAAGCTTAGCTGTCTCCTCACTATAGTATGAGTTAGAGTTCCATACAACCGGTATGTTTACATTCACGTGCTTGAACGCTTCAAGCCAGAGGGGGAGCCATGGCGTCGGCTCCCCGCCAACTAGGTTAGCGTTTCTGCAACCATTCCTCCTCAGACCCTCTATAGCCTGGGCCAGCATTCTCGGCGTGTAAGCCTTTCCTTCCTCATACCACTGGGATATTGACCAGTTTTGGCAATGTAGGCATCTTATTGTGCAGCCCATTGTGAAGATGGTTCCAGAAGGGACTAGCTCCGGCTCTTCGCCCATATGCTCGAAGATGGATGACACTATCATTTGCGACCCGCATCTGCAGTAGCCGAGTTCACCATTCAACCGATTTTTCCCGCACTTCCTATTGCAGAGGCAGCAGTTCTCAAGGATGCGATTTGCTATTGCTATCTTCAGGTCTAGGAGGGACTTCTGGGGCAGATCAGCATTTTCTACTTTTTCTTCACCATTGTCTATCTGGTCCTGGATGCGAAAGAATTCTTTTGAGAGATCATCATGGATTCGCCATAATCCGCTTAGGCTTTCATCTTCTGAAAAATCTGCTGGAATTCTCTTTGCGATCAAGAATTTCGCCGGCTTCTTATCTTGCATTACGGCGAAGTATCTGGGCAGGCTTGCCCTCACTTTCTCATCATTAAGAACCGAAACTGCATCGGGCCTGAATATGGTGATCATTTTCTCAGAATTTTAAATAGGCCTGTCCAACCTTATTAACGATATGTTCTTCTAGTATGAGATAGATTTGGAATTTCCCATCACAATATGGGATATGGGAATGAGAAGCCTTTATTGTGGAATCTTCCGCGAATCGGGATCTTGTTCCCGCAATTGGAACAACGCATATCTTCGGTCAAATTCCATCTTATAACTTCATAACCGTACCTTTTGATCACGGTCTCTCCGCAAATGGGGCAATAGGTGTTCTCATACCTGTGACCTGCAACATTACCTAGATACACGTAGTCTAGGCCAGCTTCTCTTGAAACATCGTAAGCCTTCTCTAATGTTTGAATCTCGGTTGCACGGATCTCGGTGAGGTTATAGTCTGGATGAAACCTGAGAAGGTGGAAAGGAGTATCTCTGCCTAAATTCTCTTTTATCCAGGAAGCAAGTTCCCTTATCCTTTCTAAAGAGTCGCCTATCTCGGGTACAACTAAATTTGTTACCTCGATGTGGATTCCGCACTTTCTCATTTCACGCAGAGACTCGTATATTGGTTCAACAGAGGGGACGGATGAGAACTTCCTATAAAACTCTGGATCTCCGCCTCCCTTGAAGTCTACAGTAGCCGCATCCAAGTATGGTGCGATCATTCTAACAGCCTCCGGTGTCATGTAACCGTTAGTTACAAAGGTGTTGAAGATTCCTTTTTCATGGGCAAGAATGGCCGTATCATATGCATACTCAAAAAATATTGTTGGTTCAGTGTATGTGTAGCTTATACCTTCACATTCATAATTCTCGGCTGTTTCTACCACCTTCTCTGGGGGAAAATCCTTTCCAACGATGTCCCTTTCTTGACTAATTGACCAGTTGTCACAGAATTGGCATCTGAAGTTGCATCCTACGGTCGCAATTGACAAGACTGTGGCGCCTGGATGGAAATGTGAAAGAGGTTTCTTTCCAATTGGGTCAGCATTCGCGGCGCAGATCCTCGCATAGTTTAATGCATATAGTCTTCCCGACTCATTCTTTCTCACCCCGCAGAAACCGAAACCGCCATCCCTGATTATGCACCTGCGACCGCAGAGATTGCAGCGTACCATTTTTCCCTGGATCTCTTCATAGAGCATGGCTTCACGTTTATACATGAATAATTATGCACCTATAGGGTTCTACTAGCCTTTTCCTCTAAATCCTTTCCTCCATGCCGATTTGCAGACTCTCTCTTCAATATTACTGGATTAATTATTACGTGTATGGGGCGATATGAGTTCTAATCTTTGACTGCCTCCAGTAGGCTTATAACATTCCATAATTTGACGCGGGTGTATGGAGGCATGTTTGGATCCTGAAGGATCTCATCTAGGATGGATACAGCGTTCGAGGCTCTAACCCCCATCGTATACGTTGTGAGCTGAAGTGTCTCCATAGATTCTTTGGCGGCTCTTCTAATGTTTCTGGGGGTGGTTGTATCCTCTGAGACTTGACCGAGGATCCTTATCGCCTGCGTTATCCTTTCTTCATATTCCTTCTGCTTCTTCTTGCTGACCATATGCAGCCCCCCAAGCGATTGTTGACGGCATAAGGTTCTGTTCATGATTCGTATTGATCAAGCGAGATATAAGCTTATATTTTTGGAGTTTTCTTTTCGGGAAAATAGGTGGGGCAGAATTTTTTAGGCGTTATATTCTCCGTATTTTTTTACTAGTTCTATGACCCTCATATAGTTCTGGAAACTTACATTTTTCGGTATAGAGTGGTCTGAGTGATATATGTATCCTCCACCTTCCTTTGCGGCCATTATCTTCTTTCTTATTTCATCCTCAATGGCTCTTAGATCGTCAAGAGCCATTAATCTGGCATCGATTCCCCCCATGAAGGAAATTTTGTCGCCAAACTTCTCTTTTAGTTCTACAAGATCCATACCGGCTTTAACCTCTAATGGTTGGAGACAGTTTATCCCTTCCTCGATGAAGTATGGTATTAGATCTTTCACCCTTCCGCAGCAGTGGAGAATTACAAACATCCCTTTACCGTGAAAGAACCTGCATAGCTCCTTGAATATTGGGTGAACCTGTTCCTCGTAATGTTTGGGGGAGAAGAAAAGGCCGGATTTGTAGCCTAAATCGCAGAAAAGGAAGGCTCCATCAAATCTGAACCCTCCCTTAATCATCCGATTGCACATTTCCATAACTAATTTAGCGTCGGTTTCATACATGTCAATTACCCAGTCAGGTTCTTTGAGAATTGCTTTCAGTAGGCGTGGCGGCGCCACGTATTTTTGTATTTTGTCGTAGCAGACTGTAGCATTATAGGTTATGAATCTGCCTTTAGAATGCTCCCTACGAAATGTCTGTAAACCTGTCACCCAGTCCACTCTATAGTCGCTTGGCTCAAGTCTCTGTTTAATCTTCTCCCAGTCATCTCTTTTCTTGCATGGATAATCAATTATTAGGGGCGTTGTGGAAAAATCGCGGTGATTCATTCTTATCCCGCCATATTTATCTCTCTCCACAATATACTCATCATTCTCTGAGATTACCTCGATGGGGAACTGTGGAGAAGTATCCGCCTCAAAGCAGGATATCTCGAATCCAAAATAATCTGCGGGCGATACAGATGCGGGTAGACCCTCTTTGCGCCATCTTTCTATCGTCGCTTGCCAAATGTTATCGTGAATAGGTATCCTATCCGCCTCTTTATGACGAAGTGCTAGGCTGACCCTCTCTCGCGGAATCAATTGATCGGCCCCCTATCTAATGGTTAGAACAACGTTACGCCTAAATTAATTTAATCGAGGTGATGTTCTAATCATGTATTATTTTCTATGGGTTCTAGTGCTATTGCACGGATCCATGAGGAGTCAAGGTAGGCGATGCGGAGGGGTAAGCCGATGAAGAACACTTTCTCTTTTCTAATTTTTTCAAGGTTAATCAGACCTTCAATTATAGGTATGTCCCTTCTTAGAAGATTGTTATGGGTTGACATGAGACCGTCCGGCGCCTCGACCCTGACATTCTGCACACCAAGCATCTTTATGGGTCTCTCGGCAAGACATGCTGCGGCTTCTGGTGAGATGTAGGGTGACCCCTCTCCCACATATGGGCTCCACATAAGCACAATATCTTTGCTCTCAACTCTCAGGAGATGAGAGGGCGTTATAGCCGCCCCTCTCCCATCTCTTGGTTTTAAGAAGTCAAACTTCAGAACTATTGCTTTACCTATGAAAGTGTCGATGGGCATCTGTGAACATGATTTTCCATTCGGAAGCAGATGTGCGGGGACTTCGACGTGTGTTCCTATATGGGTCTCAGTCTCGACCCAATGCATATATGTTTTGTCCGGTGCATAGATGAATTGGCGTGCCTCAAACCTTCTAGTCTCATTTCCATGCTGGTATTCTCCGCTGACTTTTAGAAGTCCGGGATAAACTTCGCGGGAAAGATCGATTATCCTGTACTTCTCTAAGCTGATCATATCCTTAACATCACACCCATTGCCTTTGATGAAAATTTATCTTTCATATTGTTTGAGGGTTTATGAGCCTTTCCCACGCGTCTCTTTTCCGGTCAAATTCTTCGCGTGTCATATAATGGCGTGCTGGAACCCCCAAGACAACAGTGTTTGCTGGCACATCCCTTGTGACCACTGCTCCAGCGCCGACTACCGAGTTCTCGCCGATCTGCACCCCAGCGATAATTGTGACGTTTGCACAGATTATTGCGCCTCTTTCCACGGTAACCCCGGTCATGCGTCTGCTTGGCGGATAGGGGTCGTTCGTAAAGCATACGCGTGGGGATATGAAGACGTCGTCGCCGATGACGGTTAAATGAGGTAGATAGACGTTAGATTGGATTTTCGTTCTCTTCCCAACTCTGACTGAGCCGTCTAATATTGATGATGAACCAATAAGCGCCTCCTCATCGACGAAGCTTCCTTCTCTAATCAGGACATTATGTCCAACTCGGACTTTATCGCCTAATGAAGCCGTCTCATAAATAACTGAGCCGGAGCGGACTATGCACTCCCTTCCCACAGTTGCTCCCTTGCTCACCGCATCATATTCTTCAAATCTAAAGGGATGGGAAGAGAGAATGGTTTTAATCGTCTTCTCAGATGGATAGCCAATCATGACGTTTTTCCCAAGCAAGGTCCCGTAGCCTACGGTGCTTGGGCCCAAAACAACTACATCGGGCTCAAGATAGCCCTCAACCCTCGCCCTACTAGAAATGAACCCTGACATTGACTCTCATCATCTCCCACAGACGCGGGTTATGGAAATTATTTTATAGACATAAAAACATCCATAGATACTTATATATATTAAAACTATCAATCTTTATTCTACCTTTTAAGGGGCGGTCTGATGGCTCGGCGGACTAAGGCTGAGACCCAGGCGATGTTCAGGGCCGTTGCCATCCTGATAAGGAACACAACATGGAAGTGTGGCAAGATTGAACGTTTAGTGATCAAGTATCTGCAGAACCACTTAAGAAATAATGGGACCGCTTGGTCATGCATAAAGGATATGATGCAGCACTTTAAACTTCAGGGGAAGCAGAGAAGCGAATTCTATGATGCGCTTAGAAGGCTTGAGAGAAGGGGGATCATAAGGATAGAAGGAACAATAGACTGAGGCCCGATGAGGGATTATTTAAAACTAAGACTTTCTCTGAA
This sequence comes from Candidatus Bathyarchaeota archaeon, assembly GCA_025059045.1. Taxonomy (NCBI): domain Archaea; kingdom Thermoproteati; phylum Candidatus Bathyarchaeota; species Candidatus Bathyarchaeota archaeon. The sequence continues at coordinate 114,854 of JANXEA010000010.1, forward strand.
TTAGATCCACTATTTCCACTGTACGCTTGACATGGATCCCTATTTGGAAATGTGCAGAGCTTATGGGCCTTTTTCCTAAGAATGTGAAGAAAGTATGGGTTTGCGTCTGAGTTGATCTATGAGACTACTCCTTGGTTTGTATGAGATCACCCTTGGGTCTCATGTATTCTATCCTTGCTTTCACCTTTTCAAGTTCTTCTTGGAAGCCTCTGATCTTCCTTTCGAGTGCGGTTTTCTCCGCCTCTATCTCGCCTCTTCTCCTTCTGATGGGAAATAGTCTCATCTCAAGTTGGCTGTATTGGTATGGGTCTCTGCATCTCCTGAGCTCCTCGTGGATCCTGTTCTCTTCATCTACCACGGCAGCGTATTTAGCGTCGATCTCCTTCTTCTGAGCCTCAAGCTCCTTTAATGATTCCTCAATATTCCTTTGTTCCTGTCTCAATCTCTCTATGGCTGTTGTTGTGGACATGGTTGTAGATGAGAGGCGAAGGTATTAATAAGTCTCACGTCTACCTCGGCTGCTAGGCTGCTGGCGTATGGGTGTGCTTAAGCAATCCTATTCCCACATCTTCTTTTTGGGGCTGTTTGGAGTATCGCGTTCATGATTATTAGTAGGCCCAAGCCTATTACGAAGTATGCGAGCGTTTCTTTCGCCGATATGATGTTAAGCGCGTATTCCGTTAAGAGGTATGAGATATAGAGGCAGAACAATCCGCCGATAAGGTCGCAGCATGCTTTCTTAGAGCCTTTTTTCTAGGAGAATTCTTAGGGCTGATAGCAGGAAGCCCCATATGCCAATCGCCTTGAAGAAGTAGATTGCGGAGTCCAGGACCGGCTCTGGCGGTTTGATGAAGATTTTTTGGTCGGCCATTCTTTGGATGTAATTAACGATTAGTGAGACGTCTATTGGATTCGCTAGGTACGTCAGAGCTAGGACCATGAGGAAAACGCCGATCGAGGTGGCCTCTAGGATCCCGGAGATGTAAGGTTGCTCCTTTATAACGGTTTTCTTTTTTAGGGATGCATCTTCAACTCTAAGAGATGAGCCGCATCTTGGGCAGAACTTCATATCCAGTTCGACTTTCTGTCCGCAATTTGGGCATTGCATGCCGCCAGTATTTTCCGCTTCATTCTTCTGTTCATGTTGCATGGACAAAACATTTCCTAATCATTATGGATTTTTGAAAATAATAATTGGGGATCCGCGTAATAAAGGTTTAATTTTTAAGCGGAAATTTGAGCGGGGAGGATGCAAGGCTTTTTAGGGAGATGGTGCAAAGTATTGGCGAGGATAGGCTCATGGTGTATTGCGCTAAATGTGGGGCTCAGAATCCTGATGACGCTAGGTATTGCATCCAATGCGGCACTCCGCTTCATATCAGCAGAGAAAGAAAGGAGAAGGAGGAGAAACATGAAAAACATGAGAAGAGCGAGATTTGGTCTCCTAGACTTTTCTTGCTGCTTATCGGTTTCATAATCTTCTTTTGGGGGTTAAATCAGCTTCTTGAAGTGCTCCTTTCGGTCTCCGTCCCACTTATGCCCGTTATCCTGATGATCATCGGTTTATACATAATATATAGGGCTCTAACTAGGACGAGGCCGAGATAGCCTCTGCTAATAAATGCTGGAGAGGCTTCCTCTGATATTTATGGGATCATATAGTGCAGTTCAAATGGGTTTGCCATTGAATGATAAGGATTTAGCTGGAATGATCCTTGAGCCTATGTTTAGAAGCCTGGAGGATCCTGCTGAGGCTCAGCTTAACCTTCTCTTCCGGCTGAAGGATCTATATCGCAGAACGGAGTATGGTAAGGAGAGATCCGTTAAGGATGTTTATAGCGTTGAAGATTTCCGCCGGTTATTCCCGAAGGTAGAATACTCGGGGCTGAAAAGGTATATTGAGGAGGTGAAGCGTGGGAGGTATGGGGCGCTACTGCCGGAGCCCCCTGTCTGCTGGGTTATGACTAGGGGTTCAACTGGGAGAGCTAAGGTTCTGCCAGTAACGAGGATGCATCTTGAAGACATACTTATTTGCGGCGCTAGGGCTCTCGTTAATTACGCTCTTAGGAATGGCGATATGCGTGTCTTGGAGGGAAAGATCCTTAACCTCAATTTCCCCTCTAGGGTTTCGTTCCTCGATTATATGGGGAACCAGGTGCCCTACGGTTATAGTTCAGGTACTTATGCTAGGCTTCTGCCCGAGCTTGGGAGGGTGAGGCTTGTTCCGCTGCAGGATGAGGTTGACGCTTTGGGCTCGGGTATCGAGGTTGCGGATTGGGAGAGAAGGTTCGAACTCGTTTATAAGAGGGCTTTTGATGAGGACGTCACAGCGGTCATGGGGGTCGCGCCGGTTATACTCTCCTTCGCGGTTTTCGTCAAGAAGAGGTTTGGAAAACTTCCGCGTGACGTCTGGAGGGTAAGGGCTCTGTTCTGCACCAGCGTCCGAAAGATTCATTATAGGTATGCGCCTGTTCTACGGAGGTATTTTGGGCAGGTGCCAGTGGTCGAGATATACAGTGCGACTGAGGGGGTCTTTGGGCAGCAGATGGACTCATACCCATACATTCTGCCGAATTATGACAGGTATCTTTTCGAGGTTGAGACGGGTAGGGGGGTTAAGATGCTTTATGAGCTTAGAAGGGGTGAGTGGGGGAGACTAATAATCTCCTCATGTATGCTTCCCCGTTATGATATAGGCGACATGGTTGAGGCTATGGGTAAAAACTATTTTAGAGTGTTTGGCAGAGCCACAGGGCTTCACATATTGGAGCATAGGCTATACAGGCTCTTTTTCGGCTGGCTCCTCTAGGGTTTAGGATGCCGCTTAACCGCTGTGATGCCGGATAAGACAGCAGCCGCGATGATTGCTATCCCAAGCAACAGGAGAACGTAGGGCCATGCTTCCTGAAGCGATATTAGCCTGAGATGCATTAGGATCCAAAATGCCCCTGCGAAGATGAGCATTACGCCTACTAGGAGATTGATCGCCGTATTTGTTTCGGTCTTCTCATTTATGGATGCGATGCGAAGTCTCTCCGTTTGTTGGGAGACAGCTGCGAGAAGAATATATTGGCAAGCATCTGCTTTACGGGGAGAATTAACTCTCATATGGGAACACATTGGTGGTTCGCCACGTATTGATTCATTTGTAGCCATTCCATTTTACTATTTCATCTAGACTCCGCTTCGGAACGTGGAGTACGCCCATCTCATCAAGCCAGTATTTCACGTCGTTTCCCTTCATCTCCTCCACGACGGATTTTTGGGATGGGTATCCAATTGCGACGGCTAGAAGTATGTCCAAGTGCTCGGGCACGTTGAGCACCCTTCTCAGTTTTTCCCTGTCAATTGCGCCGAGGATGCATGAGCCAAGCCCCTCGTCATAGGCGGTCATGGATATGCTCATTGCGGCTATGCCGGCGTCGACGCTTGCCTCCCCACTTATACTCTTATCTAGGAGGATGACTATGTAAGCCCTCGGCTTCTCATCTTGGCTATGCCTGAAGCCGGGCAGGTATCCCGCCCACCTCAGCGTCTCATAGACCTTTTCGAGAAGGCTCTCTTCGTCGACGATTATGTATTTTAGAGGCTGCCTGTTCGCGGCAGATGGCGAGAGCCTAGCGGCGTCCACGCATTTAAGAAGAACTTCCCTCGGAACTGGCTCGGGCTTAAACTTTCTGATGGTTCTTCGGCTTATAATCTTCTCGTAGATCAATCATGCCACCCTTAAATGGCTTGTGCCATTCGACATGTTGGATATGGCTTCTCAGCATATTTGAGTTTCGTTCATAGAAGCGTGAAAGAGTCTCATCTGTTTCCATCGATTACCAAAATATGGTTATCACGTGGAATGGTCTATAGGCTCGCTAGATGATGAATGCTATAGGCTCCTCTTTCCTCTTTCTCCTTCCTAAAAGCCAGGCTTTTATGAAGTCTTCGATTTCACGTTTGTTGTATGGGTCTTGCCATGCGCCTTCTAATGCTTGACACTCGTTCACAGCGCCTATAAGCCCAAAATATGCTATGAGCTCGCGGTATAATTCTTCTTTCTCGGCCTGGTTGAGCCAGACTTGCATCGCATTTAAAATAGCGTTTAATACTGCTCTGCTCATCTCTTCTCCAACTACTTAGTTTCAGGTTCTATGTTAAAAGGTTACCTCCCTTCTGATTAAGTCTTTCACAATGGCTTTTATCAAGAAGTTTATGTTATTGAACGTGTCTTCCGAAAAATTTCGGCTTACCTCGCCTATTATTTTCTGTATTGTCAATCTATATTTCTTTTGGAGATGCTTGATCTTTCCTTCTAAGCTTTCTATGATTTCCCAACCGTGGTTTGGGTTTCCGAGGAGCGGTATGGCGCATGAAATGTCCCTGATGGTTAGGACTAGGTAGATTATTCTGGCTGTTGGATGGCGCCTCGCCAACTTCCATGCTAAGAGGTCCTCGTCTGAGGGTTCAAGCATAAACTTTGCGTATGCAATCTGATCCTCGACGAATCCTCCTTCAACAAGGAATTTTGTGACGTTATATTCCTTTGCCCCCATGTATGCTCCTTGAAGGACGTGTGCGACAAGATGCTCTGATAAGTCTAACTCGAAAATGGCCTGCTTTAACTCGTCTGGAAATATCGCCATATAATACTCAGGTGAGCCGTGTAGGATTGAGTGGGCTGATTGGCGTCTGACGCCTGCCTCAACAACCTTTGCAGGTAGGCCCGAAATCCTATCCAGATAGATGTTTATTACCGGTTTTCCATCTGAAGCGTCATGGCTGGCGAAGAATCCCAGACCCTTTGAAGTTTCATGTATGCTGAGGGTTACGGGGTATGTCATGGGTGGACCCAGCCTCTCAAAGCAGTCGACGACGATGCTCAGCATCTTTTCCGCTAAGTCTTTGTCAACGTTTCCGAAGGTCTCAATTTTCACAAGTCTATCATGTTTTTTATCCAAGGTCCGCTCCTTCTACGAGTATTTTTGGAATCCATATCGACTGCTCGTTGGTCTATAAACTATTATTGGAAAGTGTTCTTTTACCTTTTTGGGATTAGCGTGATGAAATAGTTTTTACGCCTCAAGTTTTGCTTAAGGCTTCTTTCACCATTGCAATGCGTTTGCAGAAGGCGCATGTATCGCCCGATGATGGGAAACTGCAGGTCTTGCATCGGCTGAGATTCGGCTTCCTTGCGAGGTTTTCAACAGCCGGCATTATCTCTAGGAAGCGGTTCAGGAGCTGATGTTTAATGGCTCTGTTTTCCTTCGAGAGCGTCTCTAGGGCCTCGGCTCTTCTTTGCACCGCGGTTCCGGCTGAATAAGGGCATTCAATCTCACGGAAAGGGATCTTGGTATACGTGCAGTAGAGCAGATTCTCTTTCTCGGGGCTCTTTAAGAGGGGCTTAACCTTCGACGCCATGCCCTTGTCAAGCGGGGGAAGAACCGGCTTAATCCTAACGAATTGTTCCCATCGTCCATAGAGGAAGTTTTCGAACATCACGCCTACTATGTCCTCTAGATTGTGTCCAGTCGCTAAGACATCGACATTAGCTCTGACGGCCAACTCTTCCAGGATGCGGCGCCTAATCGTCCCGCAGACAGAGCAGAGCTTCCCCTTATACGCGGTCTTCTTAAAGTCTTCGACCCTTATATCCAGCTCCTTCGGAAGGCTGAAGACGTGGAATTCAACATTCAGCATTGAGGCAAGTGCTTCAGCCTTCTCCTGACAGTGGGCGGAGTACATTGGAATGCCAAGATCCACGTGTAAAGCTTTTAGCCTAAGCCTAGGATAGGCTTGGCGTAAGGCATGCAGAAGCGCTGCACTGTCCTTCCCGCCTGAAACCGCAACCCCGACAACATCATCCTCACGGAACATTTTGAACTCTTCAACGGTCCTCCGCACCCTTGCCCTATAAAACTCGACGAAGCAGTTGGGGCAGAGGCTTAGCCTAGCATATGGAATAGTTGCCACAGCCCCTAATATTCGGCACCTGCTACAGCGGGCTGACATAAGAATCGCTTTCAGCTTAATTGGTCCTGCATGCTGGAAGAATGTGCGTCTGTTTATAAATAAATTTACGTTTCAGTGATGATCAAATAACCTTAAACATGATGCGGTAAATAAGAGGCTGAAAAATCTTGGGTTCCTCATCAATTCTTCAACATGGAAGAGCGGGGTTTGCCGCTAGCAGAAATTCATGCTAAACAAGGCGCCAGCAACCAAAGCCTCCACCCCAAAATCGGAAAACATATCTTCGCTCCACAGCACTTTCAATTCCCTTTATGGGATTTATCTTCTTGACCGGAGAAGAAGGGACCAGCATGGCTTATACGCCGCACTTAGTAACTCCGAAGCCTCGTGCGGTTTCCTCCTATGGTGGAGAAAACCGAACCTTGCAAGCGTAACTGCTAGCCTATTCCACTCATTTCTATGGATAGCAAAGGAGACTCTGCTCACCCTATGCGCAGCCCTTCAGAGAACGGAAGCTCAAATAGAACGGCATCTCTCATAATTGCTCCTGCAATTTTTTAGTCAAAGTCCACCGCCGACCAATTTGTTCAAAGCATCGAACCGCTTACCTTTTAAGGCATATTTTTAGAATTTTAATTTAAGAATTGTTGGGTGAATTTTTGTGAGATTGCGATTGACCCTTAGGGAACCACGACTTGATCAAGTTGTTTTGCCTACACACTATAATTACCTTATTCAATCCGCTATCTATTGTAATATCTCGAAAGAGTTGGCTGATTTTCTTCATAATAGAGGATTCTTTTTCGGCAAGAGGCGTTTTAAAATGTTTACATTTTCAAGGCTTCAGGGTCACTGCAAATTGATTAGAGATAGGAAGGAGTTCTTGTATAAGGGTGACTTAACTCTGCACATTTCTTCTCCTATTGAGGAATTTATTGGAAGCCTTGCAGATACTATTGTAAAGAAGGGGTATATTGTTTTGGATGATCGTGAGTTGAGGGTGGTTGAGTTAGCTTTTCCTGCGAGACCAAATATAGAGGATGGTGAGTTGAGAATTCGTATGCTTTCTCCTTTAACAGTTTATAGTACGCTAATGAGTTTTGAAGGCAAGAAAAAGACGTATTATTTTTCTCCTTATGAAGAGGAGTTCTCTGATCTAATCAATTCAAATCTTCAGAAGAAGTATTTTTTGTTATCAGGTAAAAGCGTAAAATCAGAAATTGATATTAAACCTTTAAAAGTCAAAGAAGTTATTACGTTATATAAGGGGACAGTTGTGAGGGGTTGGACGGGCAATTTTCTTCTAAGCGGTCCAGAATATCTCATTATGACAGCATATGAAGCTGGTCTTGGCGCTAAAAATTCGCAGGGCTTCGGAATGTTTGAGGTGATTTGATGTTTCAAGCCTTAAAGGAAATTGGTGAGGCCGTCCTATCCGCTGGTGTATGCGATTTTAAAATTGAAAAAATAAAGACGAAGGGCAATGAAACCCTTCTTGCAAAGGTAATCTTCAATTTGGATAACGGGAAGCTAGAATGTGACTGCAGCTTTAGATGCACCCAAAAAACTGCAGAGGAGTATCTTTGGATCGGCAACGCAAAAGGACAGAAACCGCAAATGGTACTCACAACCAACAATCCTAAGTATCTGCTTGACTCAGGTAAGCCAAAAAAGTGGGCTGTTGGGCAGATAATAAGTAGCTTTGACGGAAAATTCAGCGACCCAGACATCCTGAAGCTTCTATTTTTTCTCAAGGAAATAAAACTGAAGTTCTTCTCCGCAAAGAAAAGCTACATCGAGGATCTGGATGAACTACTTGGTGAGGTAAAGAAACAGATAGCCCTTTACACGGTTTCTGTGAAGAAAGATGGAGCGATCATAGACTTGGTAAAGGAGCCTGGATATAGGAAACTCCTATTTTACGTCGAATATGCAAGTGAAAGTGATGAGTATCCGATTATGCGAGGCGTTTGCCACGTGTGCGGTGAGAGAAAAGATGTATTAACGAACCCCTCCTACCGCGGGGGCACGGTATTATGCATCTATAACCTTGATAAAGCGGGCTTCATGCCCAGTTTAAGCAGAAACCCAGAAGCGACGATAAAGGCGCACGCCGTATGCATAGAGTGTAAAAGAAAACTTTTCTTGGGCCTGGGCTTTTTGGAACAAAACTTAACTGCCACCATAGGCGAAAAACAGCC